>CAZFJJ010000253.1:0-2490 GCA_964519075.1 uncultured Lachnospiraceae bacterium | reverse complement strand
ACTACCCGCAGCTCTTCTTCGTTGTAAGCAACGCCGCCGCCTGCGCCGCCCAGGGTAAATGCGGGACGGACCAGCACAGGGTAGCCGATGCGGTTTGCAACATTGATGGCGGTGTCCATATCCTCGGCAATGTCCGATGGGATGAGAGGTTGACCGATCTCTTCCATGGCTTCCTTGAAAAGCTCGCGATCCTCGGCGCGGGTGATGGAGTCAGCGTCGGTACCCAAGAGGCGCACGCCCATCTTGTCCAGATAGCCGTCCTTGGCCAGCTGCATGGCAATGGTAAGCCCTGTCTGACCGCCGAGACCTGCAAGGATGGAGTCGGGACGCTCCTTCTCGATGATGCGCTTGATGGTGTCCACGTTCAGCGGCTCCAGATAGATCTCGTCTGCCAGCGCCTTATCGGTCATAATGGTAGCAGGGTTGGAGTTGACCAGCACTACGTTCACGCCTGCTTTTTTCAGTACGCGGCAAGCCTGAGCGCCTGCGTAGTCGAATTCGGCGGCCTGTCCGATGACGATGGGACCGGAGCCGATCACAAGAACCTTTTGAATGGCGTTATCGCGGGGCATCAGCACTCACCTGCTTTCTTTGATTTGATAACAGTATTGATAAAATTGGTGTAGAGGAAGGAGGTATCGTGGGGACCGTTCCCGTAGACGGGGGTAAACTGTACCGATTGCGCAGGGACGGCGGGATAGTAGCACAGACCCTCACAGGTGCCGTCGTTGACGTTGCGGTAGATCTCGGTGGCCTGTACGGAATCTGCCAGAACGGTATAGCCGTGGTTCTGGGTGGTCATATAGGTACGGGTACCCATCATATCCTTCACGGGTTGATTGCCGCCGCGATGACCGTGGTGAAGCTTCTCGCACTTGCCGCCCATTGCCAGCGCCAGGATCTGATGACCCATACCCACGCCAAAGAGGGGAGCCTTGCCGATGAGCGCCTTGACGGTCTCTACGGCAGCCGCGTTCTCGCGGGGATCGCCGGGGCCTTCCGACAGCGCGATGCCGTCGGGATGGGTTGCCAGCACCTCTTCTGCGGTAACGGTGAAGGGAAGGACGGTTACGGTCGCGCCTGCTGCCATCAGTGCGTCTGCGATGTGGGCACAGGAGCCGAAGCTGAGTACCGTCACGCGGCACAGCTCCTCGCCTGCTGCGGGCAGGGTCGCACTTTCGTCGGGAGTCACCGCAGCAGCGGCGTCCTTGATCTCGTACGCGGTAAGGGCAGACAGATCGGCAGGCACCTCGTCGCAGATCATCGCCGCCATCACGCCGTTCTCGCGGATGGTACGGGTGACCTCGCGGGTGTCAATGCCGTAAATGCCGGGGATGCCCTGATCCTTCAGATACTGATCCAAATCGTACTGCGAGCGGAAGTTGGAGGGCGTGTCGCACCATTCGCGAACCACGTAGCCTGCAACGCAGGCCTTTTCGGGGATGTCCTCCTCGATGACGCCGTAGTTGCCGATGAGGGGGAAGGTCTGGAGCACGATCTGACCGTAGTAATTAGGATCGGTCAGGTTTTCCAGATAGCCTACCACTCCGGTGGTGAAAACCAGCTCGCCTGTGACCGAAGTTTCCGCGCCGAAGCGTTTCCCTTCGAACACCTTTCCGTTTGCAAGTACCAAATATGCTTTTTTCATAAATTTATCTCCTGCCGCGATCAGCGGCGCAGCAGTCGGAGCGACTTGGCATCCAACTGCAGAAAATTAACTTCTTGAACCTTGGATGTCTTGGATTCAGTCGCGGTCGCCCATCAGTGCGTCGCCGCCCATCAGCTTCACCAGAACGGCTTTCTGCGCGTGGAGACGGTTCTCCGCCTCGTCGAAGATCTCGTCAGCGTGGGCTTCCATAACCTCGGCGGTAATCTCCTCTCCGCGGTGCGCGGGCAGACAGTGAAGTACCATCGCGTCGGGATGGGCTACCGCCATGACCTCGCTGTTGATCTGATAGCCCGCGAAGATCTTCTTGCGCTCTGCGGCTTCCTCCTCCTGACCCATGGACGCCCACACGTCGGTGTAGAGGACGTCGGCATCGCGGCAGGCCTCCAGCAGATCGTCGGTGCAGGTGAATTTTCCGTTCTCGGATGCCCATTTCATGATCTCGGGATCGGGCTGGTGGGTCTTGGGACAAGCTACGGCCACTTCCATGCCGGTCTTGATACCGCCGACGATGAGGGAGTTTGCCATGTTGTTGCCGTCACCCACGAAGACCAGCTTGTTGCCGACCAGCGCACCCTTGTGCTCGCGGATGGTCATCAAATCGGCCAGCACCTGGCAGGGATGGCAGTAGTCGGTAAGACCGTTGATGATCGGGATAGAGCCGTACTTCGCCAGATTCTCCACTTCCTCCTGATCGAAGGTGCGGATCATAATGCCGTCCAGATAGCGGGAGAGCACGCGGGCGGTGTCCTCCACCGGCTCGCCTCTGCCGATCTGGGTGTGTGCGGAGGAAAGGAAGAGCGCCTGACCGCCCAGGTCGTACA
>CAZFJJ010000252.1:0-2515 GCA_964519075.1 uncultured Lachnospiraceae bacterium | reverse complement strand
TTGCCTGCGGGGATCTCCAGCGTCACGCATCCCACGCCGTAGCGATACTGTCGCACCATCGTCACCATGCCGTCCTCGTCGATTGGGATCACGCACACGCCGCCCGAGTGGCAGACTACGTCGCGGCGCACCTCGGTACCGTCGGGCAGCTCGGCTTTGCAGACGGCTACGTCGAAGATTTTTCCTTTGAAGGGGTACTCCCTGGAAAGTTCGGTTTCCAAAAGTTTATCGTTCATCGCCAACACTCCATGTCGTTTTTTTACAGTATAGCAGAAAATCGCTGAAAATGCAACCGTAAATTCGCCGTTTTTGAAACCAACCGCTCAACAAGCATCAACCGAAAAAGCATTCCCGTCGGGAATGCTTTTTCGGTATCATTGCATCGGATCGATCATCGGTCGTCCCGTAAAGGGATCAGCCACCGAATTGCCCATGGGCAGCGATACGTCTCGCCCCGCATCATACGGGGGATCATACATCAGCGGCTCGCCCGGACGGTGACGGGGCGACGGCAGATCGCGGGGGGCGGGCGGTGTCTCTCTGCCCGGAAGATCGGTAATCTCCCGGCCGGGACGGGGTTCGATGGGATCGCGTTTTTTGTTTTCCTGCATATCGGTTGCCTTTCGTTGTGGAAATGGGATCGTGCCCTCTTACTGTTCCCAACCGAAAGGAAATTATGCAAAAAATCGCGTCAGCAGATGAACATGGCGTCGCCGAAGGAGAAGAATCGGTACTCCTCCCGAATGGCTTCTTCGTAGGCCTGCATCATAAACTCCCGGGAGGACAGCGCCGACACCAGCATCAGCAGCGTGGACTCGGGCAGGTGGAAATTGGTGATCAGCGCGTCCACCGCCTTGAAGCGATAGCCCGGATAGATGAAGATCTGGGTATCGTCGTGCATCGGATGAACGATGCCGTTCTCGTCGGATGCGCTTTCCAGCACGCGGCCGGAGGTGGTTCCCACCGCTACGATGCGACCGCCGTTGGCTTTGGCGGTATTGATGATCTCGGCACTCTCCTCGCTGACCGAGAAGTATTCGCTGTGCATCAGATGCTCGTCAATGCGCTCTACCTTCACAGGGCGGAAGGTGCCCAGACCCACGTGAAGCATGACCGGCGCGATCTTGATGCCCTTTTCCCTGATCCTCTCCAATAGCTCGGGGGTAAAGTGCAATCCCGCCGTAGGTGCGGCGGCAGAGCCGCGCTCGCGGGCGTAGACCGTCTGATACTGGTCGTTATGGGCGAGCGGCTTGGTGATGTAGGGCGGCAGAGGCATTTTGCCGATGCGGTCGAGGATGGTGTAGATGTCGCCCTCGGACTTGTCGAAGGTAAAGTGCAGGATGCGGTTGCCGCCGTCCACGACGTCCACTACCTCAGCACGAAGAAGACCGTCGCCGAATACAATGGTAGTACCGACCTTGGCACGTCTGCCCGGGCGGGTCAGGGCTTCCCAGGTATCCAGCTCGATCTGACGTAGAAGGAGCACCTCCATATCGATCCCCGAGTCGGACTTTTGGCCGATCATACGGGCGGGAATCACCTTGGAATCGTTGACCACCAGCACGTCCCCCGGGTTCAGATAGTCGATGATCTCACGGAAGATGTGATGGGAAAACTCGCCGGTATTACGGTCTGCCACAAGCAGTCGGCATCCGTCCCGCTCTGCGGAGGGCTCCTGAGCGATGAGCCGTTCGGGCAGATCGTACCAGAAATCGTGCACCGTCAGATTTGTTTGACTTTTGTGATTGGAAATCATAAAAACTCCTTGACAAAATAACACATTTGTGATACTATAATGATGTATGAGTTGGTTTGTCTGCAACGCTTCTATTGTAGCACATTCCGCCCGAAAATGCAATCACTTTTTTGCAGAATCTTTTTTTGAGACGTAGTTCTCACTCTGATATGAAGGAACGGTCACTATTATGAAGAAGAAAACCATTTTTACAGGCAGCGCAGTTGCTATCGTTACCCCTTTTAAGGATGGCAGCGTTGACTGGGACGCACTGGGAAGAATCATCGAATTTCAAATCGCCAACCATACCGACGCGATCGTCATCTGCGGTACCACCGGCGAAAGCTCTACCCTCACCGACGAAGAGCATCGCGGCTGTATCGAATATACCATCCGGAAGGTTGCAGGAAGAGTTCCCGTTATCGCAGGTACCGGCAGCAACGACACCGCTTACGCTATTGAACTGTCCAAGTTCGCCTCCGATGCAGGCGCAGACGGTCTGCTTCTGGTCACCCCCTACTATAATAAGGCTACCGTCAAGGGTCTGATCGCCCACTATAAGGCCATCAACGACGCGGTGAACTGCCCTTGCATCATTTACAACGTACCCTCCCGTACCGGCTGCAACGTGACCCTGCCCGTATACAAAGCACTGATGGATTGCGAGAATATGGTGGCCGTTAAGGAAGCGTCCGGTAATATCTCCCAGATCGCCGAGATCCTGGCAGCCTGCGGCGACCGCTACGATATTTACAGCGGCAACGACGACCAGATCGTGCC
>CAZFJJ010000251.1:0-2545 GCA_964519075.1 uncultured Lachnospiraceae bacterium | reverse complement strand
GATGTTGGAAATCCGCTGCTCGGAGTAGTCCAGCTCGGCAAAGCTCTGTCCGTCCTCGGACGTAGTATATCCGTCGATGGCGGCGTCGCTGGGCGCCTTATCACGGGCGTAGTTGCAAAGGAAAAGACCGCTGATGATCAAAAGTCCGGAGATCACCAGAAAGATCCAAGAGGACATTTTCACAGCTGCTCAACTCCTTTCAAGGCGTTCTTAGCGAAGCTGACCAGCTTGCGGGCAAAGAACTTCAGTAGCTTGCACATTTTTACGTAGATATAGGGAATCAGACGGATCGCTGCGTTGTAAAGGAGAATGGAGGCGGCCATCGTCACGCCTGCAGCGATCAGTCCGATGCCGATCTCGTGGAAGCCTACGTATCGAGGCGTAGAAAGCACCTGGGTAGCACCGTAGAGCAGCGCAACCACCGAAATGACCGATCCTACTCCCACGATTGCGACGATGGCAACGACGATCACGAAGATAGAGGCGGCAAGTGCCATAAATACGCCGGCGAACAGTCCGAATGATCCTGCCACAACCAAGAAAATGGTGGGCGCACAGATCAGACACAACAGAAGCGCAAGCAAACGGGGCTTGTCGCAGGGAACGTATTCGGCAACGGATGCGTTACGGGAAGCACGCCGATCGGGTGTCAGGCTTGCTTCGTCTACGAATTGAACGTCCTGTACTTTCGCGCGGGCGGGTTCGGTTACGATGACGGAATCGGGGTCTGCAGACGGATCGTCTAAGCCCTCCGGTACGTTTTGCGGAGCTACCGCGATCTGATCGCCGTCCTGACTCACCAGCTTGCGGACGATGATGTCCAGATTGCGGGCGGTGGTATACTGATCGGCGGTCTCGTCGGAAAGGCCGTTCAGTTTTTCGGTAAGCGTCGTACATTGGGTGTCCACGTACTCTGCGGGGAATCCTTCGTCGGAAAGTCTTTGCCGCAATGCGTCAATGAATTCCTGTCTGTTCATGGAAAACCTCCTGAATTAATATCGTGACGGTTTCTATCGAAATAGAATCGTTTATCATGCAAAAAAGGGTTGAAATTTTTGAAAAAGATGGTATAATGGTGTTGCTCCCGCAAAAACGGGATCTTTGATTGATTATAACAGAAAACGGAGAAAATAGCAAGATGAGAATGAGAAAAAAGAAGAACGGCGCGGCAAGAATGGAAGCCTGTGCCGATTGGCTCCTGAAGACCCCTGAGGATATTTCGGCGCTGAAGGAGCACGCTCCCTTTTATCTGGAGATCGGCTGCGGCAAGGGCGGCTTCATCACCGCCACCGCTAAGGCCAATCCCGACCGCTTTTACGTTGCGGTAGAGCTGGTGTCCGACGCGCTGGTGACTGCACTGGAGCGCGCCAAGGAAGAGGAGATCCCCAACCTGCGGTTCGTGAATTTGAACGCCAAAACGCTGGGCGAATGGTTCGCGCCCGGTGAGATCGCAGAGATCTATCTGAATTTCTCGGATCCTTGGCCTAAGAAGGGGCACGCCAAGCGCCGTCTGACCCATCGGGACTTTTTAGCGGTCTACAAGCCTCTGCTGGCCGAGGGCGGCAAGATCTGTCAGAAGACCGACAACGTGGGGCTGTTCGATTTCTCGCTGGAGGAGTTAACCGAGGCGGGCTGGCGCCTAGAGGCAGTGACCCGCGATCTGCACCACTCGCAGTGGGCTGTGGGCAACATCATGACCGAATACGAGAAGAATTTCTCGGAGCAGGGATACCCTATCCACCGTTTGGAGGCGTATCCCGTCTGAGTCAGTCGCGAGGGGAGAAGATGCTGGTATAGGTCTTCTCCTCTGCGGCGTTTTGATAGAGCTTAGCGCTGACCAGCAAAACGGGCGGAACGACGAGCGCGTACAGCACCGCAAAAATCAACACCAGAACCAACGAATCCACGGTCAGATCGTATCCGGGATTGAGCAGCATCACGCCCGCCGTGACGATCAACACGGAGGGGAAATGGAGCAGTACTCTGGTGAGCATGGTAAACTGCCGCAGAGAAAAGATCAGATTGCAGACCGAGATCAGCAAGGCGAGCAGCAAAAGCATTCCTGCGGTGGAGATGCTGATTGCGGGTTTACTGCTGTCCACCAGATTGACCAGCAGAAGCACGGCCATCGACAGCAGAGTGAAGATCAGGCAGGTGGGATAGATGATCTTTCGGATCAAAAAGCGTAACTTATTCATAGAAACTCCGATTGGGATGATGATCCCGTGATTTTCAGCGGAATGAATCCATAGATACATCTATTATAGCACAATTCTGAAATTTTTCAAGTCCTCCCGAAAAAAAGATACACATTGTTAATAATCGCCGCTCTGACTGTCGCGGGGAGCGTTTTTCTCCGCTGACGGCAAAGAAAATTCATTCGGTGTGGCGCAAATCTCCGCTTCTCCCTTGACAAGCGGATGAAATTATAGTATAATAAATAGATAGATTAGATATCTACATCTCTGAAAGGAACGGTCTTTTGACCGCAAAACGAAAGATGAAAAGAAGAGAAGCCAGAGAAGCACTGTTTGCCCTGCTGTTT
>CAZFJJ010000250.1:0-2576 GCA_964519075.1 uncultured Lachnospiraceae bacterium | reverse complement strand
TCCATAGCAAAAGGCTGAGCCATTCGCTTCCTAAAAAGCTTTTGACTCAGCCCCTAACGTTTCTCTGCTACTCCGGCAGCGTCACCGTGAAGGTGCATCCCTGACCGGGCGCGGACTTCACCGTGATGGTGCCGCCGCACAGGACGACCGAGCGCTTGGCGATGGACAGCCCCAACCCGTTACCCTCCGATTTGTGGGAGGTGTCGCCCTGATAGAACTTGTCGAAGATTCGCGCGGCGGTCTCCTCGTCCATACCCGGCCCCTCGTCAATAATTTCCACCACGATCTGCCCATCCACTCGGCAAAGGTTGATCCGCAGCTCGCTGTGATCGGGAGCAAATTTGATGGCGTTATTCAGAAGATTGCGCCAGACGTGAGAGAGCAGCTCGGCTGAACCATCGTATTCGACGCTGTCCAGCTCGGGCGTAATGCACAGATCCTTCTTCGTCCACGCCGCCTCCAAAAGCAGGATCTCACTCCGCAGCTGCTCGTCCAGGGCGAAGCGAGTCTTGTCGGTGACGATGGTCTGATTCTCCAGCCTCGACAGCAGCAGCACGTTGGCCGACATTCCCGCCAGCCGATCCGACTCAGCGATGATAATGCCAATATACTCCCGTCTTTGCTCCTCGGTCAGATCCTCGTTATAAAGCTCGCGGGCAAAGCCACGGATCGAGACAATGGGAGTCTTGAATTCATGGGAAAAATTGTTGATAAAGTCCTTGCGGAAGATCTCGTTATGCTCCAATTCCTCCAGCATCAGATTGAAGCTGATGATCAGCTGATTCAGCTCGGATCGTCGGGAACGGTCTGCGGGCTCGGGGATCCGTACCGAAAAATTGCCCTGTCTCACCTGATTGGTCGCCTGCGTCAGTTGTTTGACAGGACGCAAGGTCTTGATCGTCCAGATGGCCACCAAAATCATCGAGATCACGATAGACAGCGCAATAGGGGTGAGCATAAGCCACACCGTGGACATTCCGCGTATGATCTGAATATGCGAAACGTATCCCACGACGAAAATCAAGCTGACAAAAAAACCCGATATAATGAGGAACATCCAAGAGACGCTGACCAGCATAAAGCGAACCGAGCGCATTTTCTGTTCCGACTTATTTGCCGAGCGATTCAAAGATCGATTCGTATTGTCATTTTTCATATTTACTCTCATGAATTTACGGCGTTTATTTGGAATAGACTGCTTTATACCCCAGTCCCCGCATAGTGATGATCTGGAAGTCGGAGCTGTCGCGGAATTTGTCTCTCAGGCGGTTGATATGCACGTCCACCGTCCGTTCGTCGCTGGAGGAGTCCATGTCCCAGATCTCGTCCATCAGCTGGCGACGGGTAAAAATCTTATTCTGATAGGACAGCAGCTTGAACAGCAGCAAAAATTCCTTTTGCGGCAGCTCGTACCGCTTCCCTGCCGCAGTCACGGTATAGCTGTTGTAATCCAGAACGGTATCGCCCACGGTCAGCCGTTTTTCGGACACGATACGGGAGCGGCGGAGCAGCGCGGCGATGCGCAACAGCATCTCCTCCTCGTCTACCGGCTTGGTCATATAGTCGTCAGTGCCGATGATGAAGCCGCGCTTCACGTCCGCGGGGGTCTCGCGGGCGGTGACCATCAGGATCGGCAGATTACTGCCGCCGTCCCGCAGCTCCTTCGTAAAGGCAAAGCCGTCCATTCTGGGCATCATCACGTCCAACACCACCAGATCCACGTGCTTCTGATCCAGAAGCTCCAGCGCGTCCAGACCGTCCTTAGCGATATAGACCGAATAGCCGTTTCTTTCCAGCACGGTCTGCATCAGCCGTCTGGCGTGGGGATCGTCTTCTACTACCAATATATGAAACATTCGTTATCACCTCCCCCATAGCATACACCCCAAATATAAACTCTTTGTGAACTTCCGAAAATATCTTCCCAAAGGGATGGAATTTCATATTGGGTTCACAAAATAGGGGTACAATCGTTACAGAAAATCAAACGGCGGAAATGATCCGCAAGGAGAAACCAATGCGATTTACGGAAAGACTCGCCCGCTTTTTCGCGGGACGCTACGGGATCGATTCCCTTTACACTGCACTGACGGTGGTCAGCCTAACGCTGATGATCGTGAATCTGTTCGTCGGCTCTGCGATCATCACGGTGATCGTCTTTGCCCTGCTGATCTGGTCGATGTTCCGCTCCTTTTCCCGAAACATCCCCGCAAGACGGCGGGAGAACGCGGTCTTCGTCAAGTTCTGGAAGAAGATCACCTTTGGAAAGGGCCCGGTGCGAAACTATACCCCCTACGGAAATTACGGCAACGGCTACAACCCCTACGGCGGCTATCAGAGCAGCCACGGCAGCAATTATCAGACCGATTACAGCGGTTTCGGCGGGCAGTCCGCGCCTAAGAAGAAAAAGGTGAAGCTGAAGACCGACAAGGATCACTGCTTCCGCATCTGCCCCGAATGCAAGGCAAACATCCGCTTGCCCAAGAAAAAGGGCAAGCACACGGTGGTGTGTCCGCGGTGCAGATGCCGGTTTGAGGTGAAGATTTAAGAAGGCAGGCGCGGAGCACACCATCTTG
>CAZFJJ010000249.1:0-2582 GCA_964519075.1 uncultured Lachnospiraceae bacterium | reverse complement strand
GGGTGCGGATCTGTGGATATTCCACCGCTCGACCGAGGGATCGAAGGGCTTGTTGTCCACGGTGTCGCCCAGCACGTTGAAGATGCGTCCCAGCGTCTCCCGTCCTACCGGCACGCTGATGGTCTTGCCCGTATCGGTAACAGGCGTGCCGCGCTTCAGACCGTCGGTGGAGGACATGGCGATACAACGCACTACGTTGTCACCGATGTGCTGAGCCACCTCAACGGTCAGCGTTCTGGCGCCGTTTTGCATAGTCAGCGCGTTATAGATGGAGGGCAGACTGCCTTCCTCAAAGCACACGTCTACCACAGGTCCCATGACCTGGGAAACGCGCCCTTTTGCTGTATTTGACATAGTTTCTCTCCTTTTCGGCGTCACCGTTTACGCGCCGCTGCCTGCGACGATCTCGGTGATCTCCTGTGTGATGGCGCCCTGTCTTGCGCGATTGTACTCCAGTCCCAGACGATCGATCATGTCCTGCGCGTTCTTGCCTGCGCTGTCCATTGCTACGCGCCGTGCCGCTACCTCGCTGGCGAAGCTCTCCTTCACCGAGGAGACGATCATGCCCGCCACGTATTCAGGGATCACGGCGTTCAGCACGGTGATCTCGTCGGGCTCAAAAATGGCGGAGACCGACCTCGCGCTCTCGCTCTTTTGCAGGGGAAGGAGCCATCTGACGTAGGCCTCCTGCGACATTAGGGAAATATATCGGGTGCAAACGATCCCGAAGCGGTCGAACCTGCCTTCGGTAAACGCGCGGCAGATCCGATCGGCGATCTCCTTGGCGTCCGTGTAGGTGAAGTGCTCCGCGTAGAGTAGCTTGCCCGCGAAGCGGTCGCTGGCACGCTTGCCCACGGGGATGATCTCTGCGTTGGGGTATTCCTTCAGCAGACGGAAGATATTGGCGTTATAGCCGCCCGCCAGTCCGCGGTCACCTGCGACGACCAGCAGACACAGTCTGTCTCCGTCGGCAGTCTTCATAAAGGGGCTTTTTCTGCATTCCTCGTAGGTCGAGAGCTGCTCCACCGTTTCGGTGAGGGCGGCTGCGTACTCCTTGCCGCGATTCATAGATTCGGTCGCCCTGCGGATCTTGGACGACGCCACCAGTCCCATCGCCTTGGTCAGATGGAGCGTAGAGTCTACGCTTTTGATACGTGTACGCAGTTGCTTGATATCAGCACCCATTCGCTCACCTCTTCATCTCGCCCAGCGCAGTTTTCAAAAGTTCGATGTCACTATCGTTCCAGTTGCCTGCCTCAACGCTGGCAAGGAAGTTACTGTATTTATTTTCCAGAAGCTCGTACAGAGATCGCTCATAATCCTTGACCTTCTTCACGGGCGTGTCGTTGAGATAGCCATTGATGACAGCATATACGATCGCCACCTGACAGCCTACGCGAACGGGTGCGTTTCTGCCCTGCTTCAGCACCTCCACGATGCGCTCGCCCAGCGCCAGTCTTGCCTTGGTATCGGCATCCAGATCGCTGCCGAACTGCGCGAAAGCTTGAAGCTCGCGGTACTGAGAGTAGAGCAGCTTCAGCTCGCCCGAGACCTTCTTCATCGCCTTCAGCTGTGCCGAACCGCCTACTCGGCTGACCGAGATGCCGGGGTTAATAGCGGGCATAACGCCTGCGTGGAACAGCTCGGTCTCCAGAAAGATCTGACCGTCGGTGATGGAGATCACGTTGGTTGGGATATAAGCGGACACGTCGCCTGCCTGGGTTTCGATCAACGGCAGAGCGGTGATCGAGCCTCCGCCGTATTCGGGAGCAACGCAGGCGGCGCGCTCCAAAAGACGGGAGTGGAGATAGAATACGTCGCCGGGATATGCTTCCCGTCCGGGGGGACGGCGGATCAACAGCGACAGTGCGCGGTATGCGACTGCGTGCTTGGACAGATCGTCGTAGATGATCAGAACGTCTCTTCCTTGCTCGCGGAAATACTCCGCCATCGCACAGCCCGAGTAGGGGGCGACGTACTGCAGAGGTGCCGACTCGGATGCAGATGCGGACACGATGATGGTGTACTCCATCGCGCCCGAACGGGAGAGCTCGTTTGCAAGCTGTACCACCGAGCTGTTCTTCTGTCCGATGGCAACGTAGATGCAAATGACGTTCTCGTTCTTCTGATTGATAATGGTATCGATGGCTATCTCGGTCTTACCGGTCTGACGATCGCCGATGATCAGCTCACGCTGACCGCGTCCGATGGGGATCATACTGTCAATGGCTTTGATACCGGTCTGGAGCGGAACCGAAACGCTCTTGCGCTCGATGATGCCGGGGGCTTCCGACTCGATAGGACGGGTGGCGGTA
The DNA here is from genome assembly GCA_964519075.1 of uncultured Lachnospiraceae bacterium. Lineage (GTDB taxonomy): Bacteria > Bacillota > Clostridia > Oscillospirales > CAG-272 > CAKSQF01. The sequence continues at coordinate 267 of CAZFJJ010000249.1, read as the reverse complement.
GTGGCTACCGATCCCTTACCGTCGATGGGCTCGCCCAAGGCGTTTACCACGCGTCCCAGCAGGGCTTCGCCTACGGGAACCGACAGAACCTTGCCCGTCCGTCTGACCGTGGAGCCCTCGCGGATGTTGTTATTGTCCGACAGAATCGCTACCGAAACGGTCTCGGTCTCCAGATTCTGTGCCATGCCGAAGCTGCCGTCCTCAAATTCCAGCAGCTCGCCGGCCATGCACTCCCGAAGACCGTAGACCCGGGCGATGCCGTCGCCC
>CAZFJJ010000248.1:0-2619 GCA_964519075.1 uncultured Lachnospiraceae bacterium | reverse complement strand
CCTCCAAAAATTTCTGTGAAAGCCCGCAAGAATTTGCGGGCTGAAAGAGTATAGGCTGAAAATGAAAATACACATTGTAGGGGCGCACCATGGTATAGACAGTGCGTAGCGTTTCACGGGCGATTCGTGAATCGCCCCTACGAGTATATTGTAATTCCCCGCAAAACGGCTTGCCGTTTTGCTTTCCAAAGTTCTTGAAGGGTTTGGGAAACCATGATCACACTGACCAAAACCGCTACCCACACGCCCGAAGCCGACCTCTTCGGAGCATTCGATAACCGCGAGACACTGACCTTTACCCTCACCGCGCTCCGCGAGGAGGGGATTTCCGACCCCGTGATGGAGGTCTACCGCGACGACGATGGCGTCACCCTCCGCTACCCCTTTTCCTGGGTGGGGAGCGACTATATCAGCGACCGCTACGCCCTCACTTTGCCCCTACTTTCGCTCTGTGCGGAGGGCGAGGTCAGCGGACTTTTCTGGTACACCGTCCGCTTCACCTCTCCAAAGGGCAACCGCCGACTTTCCAAAAATCCCCACTCCTACGCGCCGATCGTTGCGCCTGCGGACTGGGGCTATTCGGCGTTCCAGCTGACGGTCTACGAGCCGGATGGAAGCAACGTCGGCGGTGCCTCTGCCCGGGCTTCCGACGCGCTCTCCGGCGGTATGATGTATCACGTCTTCGTGGATCGCTTTGCCAAAGGCGGCACCGTGCCGCTGCGGGAGGACGCCATTCTGGAAGAAGATTGGTATGGCGGCATCCCTCAGTTTGCCGACAAACCCGGCGGATTTGTGGCCAATAATCTCTTCTTCGGCGGCACCCTCTGGGGCGTTGCCAACAAGCTGGACTATCTCGCCTCGCTGGGCGTGACCGTCCTCTACCTCTCCCCCATTTTCGAGGCCTATTCCAATCACAAATACGACACCGGCGACTACCGAAAGGTGGACGAGATGTTCGGCGGCGACGCTGCCTTCGATCACCTCATCGCCGAAGCCCACGGGCGGGGCATCAAGGTCATCCTAGACGGCGTGTTCAACCACACCGGCTCGGACAGCCGCTACTTCAACCGACGGGGACGCTACGACACGCTGGGCGCGTACCAGTCCAAGGAGTCGCCCTACTACGATTGGTTCGATTTCGAGGACTACCCCGACCGCTATCGCTGCTGGTGGGGGATCGAGATCCTGCCTGCCGTCACTACCAAGCACCCCGCCTACCGTAAGTTCATCTGTGGCGAGGACGGCGTGATCCGCCACTACCTCCGCCGCGGAGCGGACGGCTGGCGGCTGGATGTGGCCGACGAGCTGGATCGAACCCTGCTGGAGGACGTCTACCACGCCGCCCACGCCGAAAAGCCCGACGCGGCGGTTTACGGAGAGGTCTGGGAGGACGCTTCCAACAAGATCGCCTACTCGACCCGCCGCCGCTACTTCCGCGGTCACGGGCTGGATGCGGTGATGAACTACCCCCTGAAGGAGGGGGTCATCGACTTCATCCGCACAGGCTGCAAGGACAAACTGTTCGAGGCCACCGCGGGACTCTACGCCCACTATCCCAAAGCCACCAGCGACCTGCTCATGAACTTCCTGGGCACCCACGACACCGAGCGCGTGCTGACCGTTCTGGGTGGCATCGGGGAGGAGGGCAGACCCAACGCCGTCCTTGCCACCGCCAAAATGCCCGCTGACCTCCGCGCCCACGCCATCGATCTCTTGAAGCTGGCGTTCACGCTGGTCGCCACCCTCCCCGGCATCCCCTGCGTCTACTACGGCGACGAGGCGGGGATGGAGGGCTACCACGATCCCTTCAATCGGATGCCCTACCCTTGGGGCAGGGAAGAGGAGGGCTTGGTTGCCCACTATGCCGCCATCGGCGCGCTCCGCGCCGAGCACCGTGCGCTCTTCGGCAAAGGCTATCTCCGCGTTCGCGAGGACACCCCCGAGGGCGTGTTTGCCTTTGAGCGCTGGTGGGAGGGCGAGCGCATCCTCGTTGCCGTCAACCGCTCGCAGGGGAGCTGGAGCGATCCTGTGCTGAACGGCGACCTGCTGTTTGCCACCGCTCCCGTCAACCGAACGCTCCCGCCCGACACCGCAGTTGTAGTGAAAACGTGATTATCTTGGGGAACTTTTTATAAAAAGTTCCCCAAACCCCTCAAAAACTTTTGAAAAAGTGCGGCAAATACTTGCCGCACTCTTTTTTATCCAATTCAAATATTCTTCTGCTTCCGCTCGCCGTCCGAGATCATACACATATTGGTGAGAATACAGATTTTTTTGCGTGCCATAGGGTGCTCCTTGCTTGGGATAGTGCATTGAGTTATATTACTTTTTCCACTTATCAATCAAAAAGCCGGTGAAAAAGAGTCCGGGAATGATTATCAATTGGCTGTAGAATATGGTATTGAACAATGGATCGGGAATGAATGATCTGTCCCAAAGTAACTCGTATATTAGACCGAAAGCTCCGCCTATGATAACCAGCACCCAAAAGATATAAAAACAGCAGTATGCGATTTTGAGTTTCATTTGCTAAAGCCTCTCGCGGGCAAGTATTTGCCCCGCTTTTCTAAAAGTTCTTGGAGGTGCAGGAACCTTCTTGAAAGAAGGTTCCTGCCGGGG
>CAZFJJ010000247.1:0-2625 GCA_964519075.1 uncultured Lachnospiraceae bacterium | reverse complement strand
TCGTCGCGGCGATGCTTGGCATCTACCCACCGAGCATAGCGATTGCGTGCGATCTGCCAGACCCACGACGTAAAGTGATGGGGAAGTTGTCCTTTGCGGATCGCCGAAATGACGTTCAGCGAAATGTCGGCGGCCAGCTCCTCCGCCGCATCCTGTGTTCCGCATTTTCGCAGGCAAAAGTAAAATACCTTCTCCATGAACTGCTCGGTGTAGAGGGTCAGATACTGCTCTTCGAGATGCTCAGATTTCATACTGCTTCACTCCTTTCATCCATATAAGTGCATGAATTTGCAATTTGATTGCATGAGATTAGGAAAAAATTCGAAAAAACCGCAACGAATGTTGCGGTAAATGAATTAATAATAGATCCGTCCCGATAAGGGACGGATTTAGTATAGCAGATTTTGGAGAGCTTGTCAAGAAGGTTATTCAACAGGATGCAAACTGGTATCAACACTTACCCCACCCGACAATACCCACTCTCCTCCACGATCTGCTGTCCCTGCTCGGAGAGCATCCACTCCACCAGCAGCTTCACGTTTTCGTTGGGTTCATCCTTGCGGTAGACCGCGTAGATCTCGTTGATGATGGGGTAACTGCCGTTTGCCACGTTCTCAGCACTGGGATAAACGCCGTTCAGCGCCAGCATCTTCACGTCGCCGTCCTCCACGATCCCTTCCACGTAAAAGCGGAAGGAGAAGCCGAGGGCGCTTCCCAGAAGGCTATCGTAATCGGGAGCGATCTCGGTGTCGCCCAAGAAGTTCAGCAGAGCGGACTGGCTTCCGCTGCCCTCGTTGCGGGTGAGGGGAGAGATCAGCCGATCCGAGCCGCCCAGCTCCTTCCAGTTCGTGTACTTGCCCGCGTAAATGCCCTTGATCTGCTCCACAGTTAGATTATCTACAGGATTGTTGGCGTTCACCAGAAATACGAAGGCCTCTCGCCCGATGGGGACGAACTCCAGCTCCACTCCCGCCGCCTCGGCGTAAGCCAGCTGCTCGTCGGAGGGAGCCACGCAGATGGCGATGTCGATCTCGCCGTCCACGATCCGCTGATATGCGCCGCGGGTGTTGGTGTATTGCAGCTTGCTGTCCGCGGTAAAGCTTTCACCGTCGAACTCCACCGACGACTCGGGATAATTGGCGTGAACGAAGGCGGAGAAGATGGGATACAGTGCCGCCGCGCCGTCGATGACGGGAAGCTCGCCGGTCAGCGCAAGGTCGGACTTCAGCTTCACGATCTTGGAGTTCTCGTCAAAGGGAAGATATTCGTCCAGTTCAATGGATTTTGCCTGCATTCCGTCGCCGTAGGCGGGAAGACATCGCTTGGTAAACAGTTCAAAAACGGCGAAATTAAAGGAAGCAAACAACGCCGCCACCGCCAGCAGCATACCGATCTGCTGAATCAGCTTAAGTCGATCGATCTTCACCGTCTCACCAGCTTTCGTTGGCAATGTAGGAGATGATCGAGCAATCGGTACGCAGATACAGGGAATACCCCACCAGCACTACCGTTCCCACAAGGCAGAGCACGATCAAGGCGAACAGGATTTTCCGAAAGAGCTTATCACTCATATAAATCCCCTCTTTACATATGTGTGAGTGCCAGCATAGCGAAGATCACCAGGGAAGCGAGCACCGCCACGTTTACGCCCAGCACGATGCTGGCAGTGATCAGAGAGGAGCGTTTCTTTTTGCGCAGCTCGACCTCAGCTATGGGCGTTCCCAGAAACTCGATCAAGCACACAATAAAAGCTGCACATGAAAAGCAGGGAAAGAGAATCAATACTGCTAATAGTAGTTCCATAACATCCTCCTGTAGTCGATGAATCAATTGTGTTCTGCCGTTATTATAACACGCTATCGAATAAAAGTCAATAACATTCCGGTACACCCGGAGAACGGTCACATTTGTATTACTCACCAATTAATCAAATTTTTTCGCAAATTGCAATAGCAAGTTGCAATAGTTTTCAAAATAGTAACAACTTTCGAAAAAACCGCAACGAATGTTGCGGTAAATGAATTAATAATAGATCCGTCCCGATAAGGGACGGATTTATTATAGCAGATTTTGGAGAGCTTGTCAAGAGTGCTGGATTACTTGTAAGAAAAAGCGGATTTTTGTAGAAAACTTCGCAATTAGACTAAAAATGTCAGTTGGCTTGTTCCTCTGTAGGCGCAACCTTGGATTTGCTGTTGATGAAATCGCAGAACAGAATAATTCCCATGTTGGCAATAAAGGACAAAACGCCCGAACGGAAGGAATAGATGAACAGATATCTATAGTATGATAAGGTGTATTCGTAGTAGTCGCTTTCGACAATATTGTGAAGAAAATAAACCAAAACGATCGACATTACAAACAGTGTGCCACAGGCGGCAATGATGCTGATGTTTACTATGCGACGCTCTTTCAGTACGTTCAGGATGTGTAGGATAACCATCGTTACCGCGAAGGCACTGATGACGAAGGCAAAGAAATAATAGAGAAACGGAATCCAAAATCTTTCTTTGATAAAGGTATGTGCGTCTGGAATGCGAGTATCATAAAACTGTGCAACGTTGAGGAATTCGTTCAGCATACCGACGCACGCCATGACAGCTCCGATCAATGCGATGGCATAGA
>CAZFJJ010000246.1:0-2630 GCA_964519075.1 uncultured Lachnospiraceae bacterium | reverse complement strand
ATGTTCACCGCAAACTCCATGAACTGCCTCTGTGAGGCGCTGGGTATGGCGCTCCCCGGCAACGGCACCGTTCCCGCCGTCTTCGGCACTCGCCTTCGTCTTGCCAAGACCGCAGGCGCAAGAGCGGTTGCACTGGTACACGAGGGCGTGCGTCCGCTGGACATCATGACCAAGGAAGCCTTTGACAACGCCCTGACCACCGACATGGCGCTGGGCTGCTCCTCCAACTCCCTGCTCCACCTCACCGCCATCGCCCACGAGGCGGGCGTTCCCTTCGATATGCACTACGTCAACACCATCTCCGAGCGTACCCCCAACCTCTGCCATCTGGCACCTGCGGGGCATCATCATATGCAGGATCTCCAGAACGAGGGCGGCGTGTATGCGGTGATGAACGAGATCTCCAAGCTGGATCTGCTCAATCTGAACATCCCCACCGTCACCGGTAAGACGGTCGGTGAGAATATCGCGGGCGTCTCCTCCCAGAAGCACGACGTCATCAAGCCCGTTGAGTCCCCCTACTCCAAGACCGGCGGTCTGGCGGTGCTGTTCGGCTCCCTCGCTCCCGAAGGCGCGGCGGTGAAGCGTTCCGCAGTTGCCGCCGAGATGCTGGTGCACGAAGGTCCTGCGAGAGTGTTCGAATCCGAGGAAGAGGCGATCGCCGCCATCTATGCGGGCAAGATCGTATCGGGTGACGTGGTAGTGATCCGCAACGAGGGCCCCGCAGGCGGTCCCGGCATGAGAGAGATGCTCTCCCCCACCTCTGCCATCTGCGGTATGGGTCTTGACAAGTCGGTAGCCCTCATCACCGACGGACGCTTCTCGGGTGCTACCCGCGGTGCCTCCATCGGACACGTCTCTCCCGAGGCATACCACGGCGGCCCCATCGCATACGTTAAGGAAGGCGACATCATCTCCATCAACATCCCCGAATACAAGCTGGATCTCTTGATCTCCGACGAGGAGATGGCAAAGCGCAAGGCCGAGATGGTTCCTATGAAGAAGGATAATCTCACCGGCTATCTGAAGCGCTATTCCAAGATGGTGCAGTCTGCCTCCAAAGGCGCGATTATTGAGTAAGACGAAATCCATATAGCCTCCCTCCGAGAGGGAGGTGGCTCGCGAAGCGAGACGGAGGGAGAGTAGCGTAAACAAACAGCAACCGCAATAATTCAGAATTTGGTATAATTGTCAGTCTCGCAGGCTCCCTCAGTCGCCTTCGGCGACAGCTCCCTCTCGGAGGGAGCCATGGTTCGCAAAATCCCCCAGAAAGGAGCACACTATGACGATTTCCATCCGTCCTACCCTTGCCGAAGAGGCAGAAGAACTGGCATCTATCCAAAAGAAAGCATTTTTCCCACTTTACGAAAAGTATCATGACGAGGGCAACCCTTATCTGCGTGGCGCAGAGGATATTTTGCGACGGCTCAACGAGAACAACCGATACTTTACAATCCTTGGTGATGACAAAATAGTGGGCGGTATTTTCTACCGTTGTAAGGGCAAAAGGCCGCCTGATTACATCTTGAATGAGGGCGACTATTATCTTTGCCGCATCTACATCCACCCCGATTACCAAGGACACGGAATTGCAAGTAGGGCCATCCTTCTCTCGGAACAAGAGTTTTCCGATGCCAAGGTCTTTTACGTGGATTTTCCTCAGGATATGGAAAAGAATCGAAGATGCTACGAAAAAGCGGGCTATCGGGACACGGGAGAATTGATCTGTATGGATGGAGCTCCCGTACTGGCAATGTACTCTAAAACAGTATGATCAATTAGAAATTCATAGATTGTAATACCTACGAAAGGAATCTTTCTTATGGCAAAGAGAATTAAGATATTTGATACAACCCTCCGGGACGGCGAGCAGTCGCCCGGATGCACCATGAATCTCTCGGAGAAGATCGAGGTTGCGCGTCAGCTGGAGCGTCTGAAGGTAGACGTGATCGAGGCGGGCTTTGCCATCTCCTCCCCCGGCGACTTTGAGTCGGTGAAGACCATCGCCGAGTCGGTGAGCGACTGCACCGTGGCTTCCCTTGCCCGTTGCACCGTCGGCGACATCGACGCGGCCTGGAACGCCGTCAAGGGCGCTGCCGATCCCCGAATCCACGTATTTCTGGCCACCTCTCCCATTCACATGGAGTATAAGCTGCGCATGAAGCCCGAGCAGGTAGTGGCAAAGACCGCCGAGATGGTGGCTTACGCCAAGAAATACTGCTCCAACATCGAGTTTTCCTGCGAGGATGCTACCCGCTCCGATTGGGAATTCTTGAAGGTCGTCGTTGATGCCGCCATCAAGGCAGGCGCTACCGTCATCAACCTGCCCGACACCGTGGGCTACACCACTCCCGCCGAGATGAAGGCGCTGGTGCAGTACATGATGGAAAACGTCCCCGATTCCGACAAGATCGAGTATTCGGTGCACTGTCACAACGACCTGGGCATGGCGGTCGCCAACTCTCTCGCAGGCGTTCAGGGCGGCGCACTCCAGATCGAGTGTACCGTCAACGGCATCGGCGAGCGCGCGGGTAACACGTCCCTGGAGCAGGCGGTGATGGCAATGCACACCCGCCCCGCCCTCTTCGGCGAGCTTCCTGCACGATGCAAGGCACGCGTCAAAATCGTAG
>CAZFJJ010000245.1:0-2636 GCA_964519075.1 uncultured Lachnospiraceae bacterium | reverse complement strand
ATCAGAGCTACAAGAAAAAGGACGTCTTCAGCGGCGGCTTCGTGGCCGCCCTGATGGGATCGGTTCTGCTGGCGGCAGTGATCCCCATCCTCTGCTCCATCCCTTATATGCAGGGCAGAGAATGGCTGGTGCTGACCTATGTGTTCGCCTCAATCCTTCATACCGTCTGTTCCCAGTTTCTGCGGGCGGAGGGCAAATTCAAGCTTTACGCCGTCCAGGGACTGTTCAACACCGCGCTGGTCATTACCTGTAATATCATCTTCCTGATCCCGCTGGAGATGTCCTACGTGGGCTACGTCCTGTCGGTTGCGGTGGCAGATCTTTTTTCCACCGTGTTTATGCTGATCGCAGGCAAGCTGTGGCGGCATTTCGACCTGCGGGCGGTGCAGAAATCCACCCTGAAGGAGATGCTGAAGTTCAGTATCCCGATGATCCCCGCCAACATTTTCTGGTGGATCACCAACGTTTCCGACCGTTATATGGTTACTTGGTTTCTGGGGGATGCGGAAAACGGTCTGTATTCCGCTTCCTACAAGATCCCCACGCTGATGATGACCATCTCGGGCATTTTCATCAACGCGTGGCGCAACAGCGCGGTGGACGAGCGGGATTCGGAGGACGGCGCTCTCTTCTACGAGCGGGTCTTTTCCGCCTTTACCGCGGGGATCTGCCTGATCGGCGGCTGTATCATCGCCTTTACCAAGATCGTGACCGCTATCATGTTCGATCCGTCCTACAAGGATGCGTGGGTAAATATCCCCGTGCTGACTCTGGCGATGGTCTTCTTTAATCTGGTCTCCTTCCTGGGCAGCTTGTATGTTGCGGAGAAGAAATCCTCCTATTCCTTCCTGACCTCTATGGCAGGCGCGGTGGTCAACGTGATCCTGAACCTGCTGCTGATTCCCACCAAGCTGGGCGCGATGGGTGCGGCTCTGGCGACCTTTGCCAGCTATCTGGCGGTCTTCTTCCTGCGGGTGTGGACCGCGAAGAAGATCAAGCCCTTCCAAATGCATCTGGGCAGGATCGCCCTGAACTCGCTGCTGCTGGTGGCGCAGACCGTAGTGATCCTCTGGTCCTTCCCCTACTGGATCGTCGTGGAGGGAGGCTTGCTGGTGGCGCTGATCGCCCTCAACAGCAAGCCGCTGCTGCAGATGGTAGGTCTGCTGTTGGGCGGCAGACGGGCTAAATCCGCTTCAGCGGTTGAGGAGCAGAAGTCCCAGAAGTAAATAGACCTGATCCTCCTGACTGCAGGTCAGCAGCATCAGGAGCATCCAATAGAGCATCAGATCCTCCAGCGTCAGCGATCGCAGAAGGCCGAGCGATAGCAGAGGTGCTTCTTCCGGAGTCTGCCCCTGCTGCTTGGTTGGCGTCGGCTCGGCGGTGATCGGCTCCCGGACGGCCTCGTCGAATGGTGCCGCACCGTCTGCGCGGGGGACGGAAAGCTCCTCCGCTTCGGGCGAGCGCTCCGCTTCCTCTGAGAGGGGCAACGGAAGGACTTCTTCCGGCGACGGAGAACTATCCCATCCATCCGGAGCTTCCTCGGGAGTCGCCTCCCGCGGGGGAATGACCGCCTCGGGAAAATCCTGCCGATTTCTTTGACGGAGTGCGTCGGGATCGGCGAAGGCGGTACCGGTGTAATCGGGCGGCGGGGACGGTTCCCTGCCGTTTTTTCCGTGAATCGTAGCGGCGGGGTAAAGCTCGCGGCGCGAAGATTCGGGCAGAGCGGAACGGATGTATTTTCGGCTGTACACCTTTCTTTCCTCCCCTCTCAAAACAGTCTGCCGATTCCCATGCTCTCGGCGGCGTCCAGCAGTCCCAGCAGCTTGATGAGAAACTGCACCTTCTCCCGTTTCTCCTCCGGGAGAAAGGGACAGATGGATTGCAGCAGCTGTACCCGATCCCGATGACAGGGGGCAGGACGCCCCTTCCGTTCCCGTTCGGCAGAGACGGAGGTCGGCACGGGGGACGCGTTTGCCGCTGCGGTGTCAGATCTTGGTGCGCCCGACGGAGCGGATCCGTTCGTCAGTCCTGCCAGCAGATCGGCAAAGCTGGCGGAGGGCGGCGTCGCTGCGTTTGCCGCTGCGGTGTCAGATCTTGGTGCGCCCGACGGAGCGGATCCGTTCGTCAGTCCTGCCAGCAGATCGGCAAAGCTGGCGGAGGGCGGCGTCGCTGCGTTTGCCGCTGCGGACGTCTTTGGTGGCTGTTCCGTCGTCGCTCCGCCGCCGAACAGCCCGTTCAGCGCACCCGAGGATGCCAGCGCGGAGGCCATTTGCATGGCGTTTTTCAGTAGTTCGGGATTGGCGGCAAGCCCCGACAGCAGATCGGCGGGATTGAATGCGCCGTCGGTCATGATCCGCCTCCCAGATCGTTCAGCAGTGAGGCAGGAGCTTGCTTCAGCTTATCCTGCAGACGGCGAAGATCCTCGTCGGATGCATTTTTTAACATATTCTTGAATGCGGGTGCATTGGCGGCGGCAGACCTTGCCTGCTCGGGGGAGAGTCCTACGGCGCGGGCGGCGGTGAAGAGCATTGCCGCGAAACGGTCGTTGTCGATCTCTGCCAGCGCGCGCAGTTTAGAAGGATCCATTTGCATATCGTATACCTCGTTTCACCTGGATACTGCCAATATATGCAAAA
>CAZFJJ010000244.1:0-2640 GCA_964519075.1 uncultured Lachnospiraceae bacterium | reverse complement strand
AGGCTAGCTTTTTCATCCGCAGAATACAGTTCTGATAGCGTTCCTCATTGCGAATGGAATCAAACCATTGTATCTCCCACGCTTCTTTGCCATTTATCAGATACGCTTGATCGCCGTCCAGACTTCGTAGCGATATCCTTTGCCCGTGTTGGCACCCCAGCGTTCGATGGCGTAAATACCCACACTGTCTTCCGAGCATTTTACATAATCTGCGGGAAGGTCGGCAGTTTCGAGATGATCAAACAGTAGACCGATATGCCCCATAGTTTCCTCATAGGTATCCACCCATTCCGTGGTGGCAACGAAAAATTCTACTTCCGAGAATGACATAATCGTATAGCCATCCGGTACTTTAGCGTTATCGGAAACGAATTTTCCCTGAAAGTAGACCCTAACACCGTCAGGCGTATTATACCACACATTGACGCAGTTCGGATCAGTTTCGTACGGTTCCATGGGGGCATATCCGCCCATATCGAAGAAATTACCCCAGAAAGAACCAAAATCGGAATCTTCCTTGACGATATTCTCGATGCCCATAAATGTGAACGCAGGCAGACTTGTTTTAAAAGTAATGATTTTCGGCATTGACAAAATGTTTACCTCCTTTTTATTCATAAAAAGTGTTAGTTATAATATTTAATGGACGACTAAATTATACCATGTTAATATGAACTTTTCTACATTGTAGGCGCAGGAATGAGTCTTTTCATAAAGAATTACCTCAAAAAGATGATTTATGAATGTATCATAAGCACGAGTTAGCAAATAATCCTCAGAAAACGTGAAATCCCTCTGCATCGATCAATGCAGATAGATTTACTTCGCAGGCTTATAGCTGTCCTTCAGCGTAACTACGCGGTTGAAAGTACCGGGATACTTGCTGTCCTTGCAGAAGTAGCCCATGCGCACGAACTGGAACTTGTCCCCGTCCTTGGCATCGGCAAGGGACAACTCCGCCTTTGCGCCGGTAAGGGTCTTCAGCGATTCGGGATTCAGGAAGTCGTTGTAGGTTGCACCCTCGGGCATATCGTTGAGGTTGGGGATGGTAAAGAGCTTATCGTACAGCTTCAGATCCAGATCCACACAATTAGTTGCAGATACCCAGTGAATGGTACCCTTGATCTTGCGATCGGTGGGATTGCCGTTTCCTACAGCCAGATCAGCGGTGCAATGGATCGCCTTGATGCTACCGTCCTCGTTCTTTTCCACGGACTCGTACTTAATGATATACGCGCCCATCAGACGAACCTCTCCGCCGGGCTTCAGCCGGAAGAACTTGGGAGGAGGAACCTCCGCAAAGTCGGACGCCTCGATATACAGCTCCTTGGTAAAAGGAACGTCACGAGTACCTGCTTCGGGGTCGGTGGGATTGTTGGAAACGGGGAAGTATTCTACCTTGTCCTCGGGATAGTTGTCGATAATCACCTTCACAGGCTCGGTCACACAGATGCGACGGGGAGCGGAGGTATTCAACTCCTCGCGGATGCAATGCTCCAACAGCTCGATCTCCACGAGGCTGTCGGTCTTGGCGATGCCGGCGCGCTTGATGAAATCGAAGATGGCAGAGGGAGTATAACCGCGTCTGCGCAGACCACAGAGGGTGGGCATACGAGGATCGTCCCAGCCGTCCACCAGAGAGGTCTCTACCAGCTGACGGAGATAACGCTTGCTCATCACGGTGTAGGTCACGTTAAGGCGGGCAAACTCTCTCTGCTTGGGCTTCTTCTCAAAGCCACAGTTATCCACAACCCAATCGTAGAGGGGACGGTGGTTCTCAAACTCCAATGAGCAGAGGGAATAGGTGATGCCCTCCAGCGCATCCTGGATGGGGTGCGCGAAGTCATACATCGGGTAGATGCACCACTTGTCGCCCTGACGGTGGTGATGTGCGCGGACGATGCGGTAGATGGCAGGGTCACGCATATTGATGTTGGGCGACGCCATGTCGATCTTGGCACGCAGGGTCTTGGAGCCATCGGGGAACTCACCGTTCTTCATGCGCTCAAACAGATCGAGATTTTCTTCTACGGAGCGGTTTCTCCAAGGGGACTCCTTACCGGGCTGAGTGAGGGTACCGCGATATTCGCTCATCTCTTCCTTGGTCAGATCACAGACGAACGCCTTACCGTCTTTGATGAGTCGGACTGCCAGTTCGTAGGTCTTTTCAAAGTAATCGGAGCCGTAGTAAACGCCGCCGGTGGGGACGGCGCCCAGCCAATTCAGATCCTCGTAGATAGAGTCAACGTATTCGGTGTCTTCTTTTGTAGGGTTGGTGTCGTCGTAGCGGAGATTGAACAGACCGCCGTACTTCTTTGCGGTGCTGTGGTTGATATAGATCGCCTTGGCCGAGCCGATGTGCAGGTAGCCGTTAGGCTCGGGCGGGAAACGGGTGTGAACGGTATCGTTGACGCCTGCGGCGAGATCTTCATCGATGATCTCGTGTATAAAATTGCTTGCGATTTCTTCCATTATAGGATTCTCCTTATTGGTCAGTATAAATCAAAGAGTGTCGATCTGCGCATTCAGACGGGCGATCACTCTGTCGTAGCCGATGATCTGCATGATCTCGTAAAGATCGGGGGAAGTGGTCTTGCCCGCAACGGCAATGCGCAGGAAGGTGCTGATGTCACCGACGTG
>CAZFJJ010000243.1:0-2645 GCA_964519075.1 uncultured Lachnospiraceae bacterium | reverse complement strand
CATATCAGGAAGCCGCGTAACGAATGGAATGACAGGAGGAAGCTCTGGCTGCAATTTCGCGCGGCGGTCTTGTTCAAAAGACTCCTCCATTGCATCATCAAACAGGGATATACAACGTTCACCAGCAGCAATGAATCTACGGTAATCATCGTCTGTGATATTCGTTACTTTGATGGACTGCATTTGTTCGAGTGCGCTGTAGTACTGATTTAGGCACATGTAGCGTTGGCTTTCGTAAGGGTGGTTTCCGCTTGGCATCAGAACGTCATAGTTTACGATTTCGTAAATAGCATTGCCGCATCGGGGGCATGGTTTCCGTGATTCGGCGTGTGTCCTTGAAACGAACCGGAAGCATTCATCGCAGTAAGCATCGTATTGCATATCTGTACCTCCTTTGGATTGATTATAGCACATGAGATAGCGAAGGGCAATCTGAGAGAAACAAAAAGAGCCGCTACCCCGAAGGGCAGCGGCTCTGCGTGTATGTAATTACTTGCTTTCCGTGAAGAACAACTGCTTGAACACCTGATGGAAGCCGGTGGACGCGAGGCCGGAGAACAGGCCGCCCAGCAGTACAATCGGCGTAATACCCTCGCCCCAGTTCGACCAAACGGCAACCAGCAGACCCACAGCCGCGACAATCAGAGGAATGTATTTATTGTCCAGCGGGGTACAATGCTTTACCAGCAGGCCGATGACGACGCAGATGCCGACGATGACGTAATCGAGGTAGGTGGTCAGCCAGGACACATCGGTGGGGTCGATGGGCTGCGCTGCGGTGGTCTCTTCGATGACCACGGGAGCCTCGGCGGTCTCCGCGAAGGCAGCGGCGACGGGGGCCGCCAGAGTAAAGATAAACATCAGGGACAGCATGAAAATGAAAATCCGCTTCATAGTGAATCCTTCCTTTCGCTTACAAGAAGCTGTTACTGTGTTGGCACTCATGGTAGAGTTCGAGGATGTAGGCGTACTCAGCATCGAATACGCCGTTTTCGTCATCGTACTTCTCAAGGAGCTTGTGGTATTTCTCGTTGAGGGCGATGACATGCTGGAACTCATCCTTTGTGTGCTTGATGTGGTTTCGGCAGGCGTTGGCAAAGTCGAGAACTTCCCAGCGGATTCTGTCCATTTCGTTTTCGTCGATGGACTTCCGCTGCTGGTCTGCTCTGGTCTCTAAGCCTGAAATCCGCTGGAGGACTTCGCCATTGATGGCTTTTCCTATCCAGCGGAGAAGAGCTTTTATGGGGTTCAGTTTGATAGGGGTGATCTCAAAAAACACGCTGACAATGACAGTCAGCGATGCCCAGTTGTCGAGCAACCAGTCGAACACCTCTTTGAGGTCGATCTGCATGGGCGTATCTCCTTTATCTCCCATTTGTCACGGGCCTGCAGCCCATGCGGTCAGTGGTGTGTTATGCTTCCGATACCGTGGAGAACTCACCCGACACCCAAGCGATACGGTTCTTCCACCTTACGCCGTGCCAGCCGTTGACGGTGGTTACGTACTCCAACTGAGTGCCGCTGGCAACCTGGGTGACGCGGCCCGCCTCAGTGGAGTCGCCGCTTCGGAGGTTCACCTTGCCGCCGTTCTGGGTGATGATGGTGACGATCTTCTTTGCAGGGGTCTCAGGCTCCTGCTGTTTCTGCTGCTCAAGCGCATCGAGCGCAGCCATCAGGGTCTCGTGGGACTCGGGACCGTATTTGCTGTCCACCTTGATTTCGTAGACCGTCTGGAAGGTGTAAACGGCGCGGGCGGTGTTGTTGCCGAAGTCGCCGTCTACGGTCAACTTGGAAGCGATGCAAGGAAGCTTGTTCAGGGCCTCCTGAAGCTGCTTCACATCGTCGCCGGTGCAGCCCTCGGAGAGGGTGCGGTCGCCGAGCTTGTAGGTGGGCGGGGTGGTGTGGTTGTCGGAAGGAATGAGGCCGCCAACGATTTCCCAGCCGGGACGGCCGAAGCCAGCCAGTCGGTCGTAGGTGAGCTTGTACTTTTTCTTGCAAACGCCGCCGCCGTTGGAGATAACCCCGCTCGCGCCGGAGGTGTTGCCCTCTACGGTGTAGACATAGGTATCGTCCACGTCGTACACGATGCCGGTGTGGGAGATCGAGGACTTATCCTTCGAGTAGAAGAAGACCTGATCGCCGGGTTCCGGGCTGTCGAAGAGGCGGCCAGCCTTCTTGTAGTACTGGCGGCTGTACTTGCAGCCAGCGCCGCAGTTGGAGTCGCCGTAGGGCTGGAAGGTCAGCGCGAGGGCGGCTTCCATGCCGTAGGCCTCAACATAGCAGTGGTCGGCAAATACATCGCACCACGCAACGCTTTGCTTCCGGCCATTGTAAAAGCCGAGAGCATCCAGATCGCGGGCGTACTTGGTGTAGTTCTCATCGCCCGCGTTCGCCGTCTTGTCGTCGAGCTGGGCGTTGGTTTCCTTTTCCAGATAACCAACTTCCGCAAGGGCAATTTCGATTACCTTTTTCGGGTCATAGGTCATTTTCTCACCTTCCTCTGTGATTTCTTCCGGCACAATGGCCGTGGTGGCGTACTTGTCGTAGTATTTCTGTCCGTAGGAGGCGCGTCTGGCCTTTGCTGCGTCGCTCTGATCGGCGGGTCGCTCGTACTTGGTCAGCACGATGTCAGAGGCCTCCTTGAC
>CAZFJJ010000242.1:0-2646 GCA_964519075.1 uncultured Lachnospiraceae bacterium | reverse complement strand
GGTGGTCTTCACGGGGCTTTCGGGCAGCGGTAAATCCTCCCTCGCCTTCGACACGCTCTACGCCGAGGGACATCGCCGCTTCGTGGAGTCGCTGTCCTCCTACGCCCGAATGTTTTTAGGGCAGCTGGACAAGCCCGACGTGGACTTTATCGAGGGGCTGTCCCCTGCCATCTCCATCGACCAGAAGACCACCTCCAAGAACCCCCGTTCTACGGTTGGTACGGTCACCGAAATCTACGACTATCTCCGTCTGCTCTACGCCAGAGTGGGCGTACCCCACTGTCCCGTCTGCGGCAAGGAGATCCGCCGTCAGACCGTGGACAATATCATTGAGCAGATCCTCTCCCTCCCCGAGGGGACTCGCTTTATGCTCCTCTCCCCCGTGGTGCGTGCCAAGAAGGGCACCCACGTCAAGGTGCTGGACGAAGCGAAAAAGAGCGGATTCGTCCGCGTGCGAGTGGACGGCAGTATCTACGAGCTGACCGAGGATATCGTGCTGGATAAAAACCTCCGTCATACCGTGGAGATCGTGGTGGATCGTTTGGTGATCCGTCCCGACATCCGTCCCCGCCTTGCCGATTCGGTGGAGAGCGCACTCCGTCAGAGCGACGGCAATCTCACCGTCGTAGTGATGAAACGGGACGAGAACGGAGGCATCACCGAGGAGGAGATGACCTTCTCCCTGAACTTCGCCTGCGAGGAGCATAATATCTCCTTCGGCGAGCCGGAGCCTCGGATGTTCTCCTTTAACAATCCCCTGGGCGCCTGTCCCACTTGCTCGGGACTTGGCGAGCAGCCCCGTCTGTCGCCTGCCAAGATCATCCCCGACCAGAATCTTTCTCTGCGGCAGGGAGCGGTCAGAGTCAACGGCTTCAAGTCGCTGGACGACGGCACATGGAACGGCCCGCTTTTCGAGGCGGTGGGCAAAAACTACGGCTTCACGCTGGACACCCCCATCCGCAAATACTCGAAGCAGGCGTTAAAGGTGCTCTTTTACGGCGACGAGGATCATATGTATTCGGTGAACCGCGTCTTTGAAAAGCGCATCTCCCATCAGACGCTGGCGTTTGAAGGTCTGATCCCCATGATCGAGCAGCGGCGCAAGCAGTGGGGCGGTAACGAATATTACGACGAGTTTATGGAGGAGGTGGTCTGCCCCGACTGTCGCGGCGCAAGACTTTCTCCCTCCATTCTTGCCGTCACCGTTGGCGGCAAGAATATTCACGAGTTCTGCTCTATGGCGGTATCCGAGGCGCTGACCTTCGTGGAAAACCTCACCTTTACCGAGACCGAATGGGTCATCGCCCGGGAGATCGTGAAGGAAGTGAAGGCACGGCTGTCCTTCCTCTGCTCCGTGGGTCTGGAATACCTCACCCTGTCCCGTAAATCCGCCACGCTGTCGGGCGGCGAAGCACAGCGCATCCGTTTGGCGACCCAGATCGGCTCGGCGCTGATGGGGGTCATCTATATCCTGGACGAGCCCTCCATCGGCCTGCATCAGCGGGACAACAGTAAGCTGATCAATACCCTGAAAAAGCTCCGCGACATGGGCAATACCGTCATCGTGGTGGAGCACGACGAGGAGACCATGGCAGAGTCCGACTTTATCGTGGACATCGGTCCCGGCGCGGGCATCCACGGCGGCGAGGTGGTGTCCGCGGGCACGCCTGCCGAGGTGATGGCAGACGAGCGATCCGTCACCGGCGCATTTCTGTCGGGCAGAGAGCGGATCGAGATCCCTGCCGTCCGCCGTCCCGGCAACGGAATGTTTTTGGAGATTAAGGGTGCAAGAGAGCATAATCTCAAAAATATTGACGTGAAGATCCCGCTGGGAATGTTCGTCTGCGTCACCGGCGTGTCGGGCAGCGGAAAGTCCTCGCTGGTCAATTCTATCCTGCTGAACACCCTTGCCCACGATCTCAACGGTGCATATACCACTCCCGGTGACTGCGACGGCGTGGAGGGCGTGCGCCAGCTGGACAAGGTCATTGCCATCGACCAGTCCCCCATCGGGCGCACCCCCCGCTCCAATCCCGCCACCTATACGGGACTGTTCAACGACATCCGCGATCTCTTCGCCGCCACCGCCGACGCCAAGGCGCGCGGCTACGGCCCCGGTCGCTTTTCCTTCAACATCAAGGGCGGACGCTGTGAGGCCTGCGAGGGCGACGGCGTGAAGAAGATCGAGATGCACTTTTTGCCCGACGTCTACGTCACCTGCGACACCTGTAAGGGCAAGCGGTACAATCGGGACACGCTGGAGGTCAAATATAAAGGTAAATCTATCTTCGACGTGCTGGATATGACGGTGGAGGAGGGAATGTACTTCTTCGAAAGCCTGCCGAAGCTCCACCGACGGCTGAAGACCCTCTACGACGTGGGGCTGGGCTATATCAAGATCGGGCAGTCCTCCACCACCCTGTCGGGCGGTGAGGCACAGCGTGTGAAGCTGGCGGCGGAGCTGTCCAAACGCTCCACCGGCAAGACCATGTATATTCTGGACGAGCCCACCACCGGTCTCCACTCCGCCGACGTGCAAAAGCTCATCGAGGTGCTGTCCCGTCTCACCGATGCGGGCAACAGCGTGCTGGTCATCGAGCATAATCTGGACATGATCAAGACCGCAGATCACATCATCGATCTGGG
>CAZFJJ010000241.1:0-2747 GCA_964519075.1 uncultured Lachnospiraceae bacterium | reverse complement strand
AAGGGCTACTATATCGTAGAGGGAGATTGGCTGTACAAGCTGATGGGCTCGGTCAACTTCGACGACCGCGAGTCTCTCCGCTATTTCGAAAAGGTGCTTCGCACCGCAGGCGTGATCGAAGCGCTGGAGAACGCAGGCTGCATTGACGGCGATACCGTCAGCATTCTGGACTTTGAATTTGATTTTGTGAAGTAAAGATGGAATATTATAAGCAAATACGGGAGCTGATCGGTCACAGACCGCTGATGCTGGTGGGTGCCGGCGTTATCCTCTACCGCGGACGGCAGCTGCTGCTCCAAAAACGTGCCGACGACGAAACCTATGGCAAGCACGGCGGTATCGTGGACTACGAAGAGGTAGCAGAGGACGCCTGCCGCCGCGAGGTAACGGAAGAAATCGGACTAAGCGTAGGGAAGCTGACTTTGTTCGGCGTTTATACCGGCCCCGATATGACGGTGACCTACCCCAACGGTGATATTGCCAACTACACCGACATCGTCTATATCAGCGATGACTTTGACGGTGAACCGTCCCTTACAGACGGCGAGGCCGCAGAGCTGTGCTGGTTCGATATCGACGCGCTCCCCGAAAATCTACACTCCACCGACAGACGACCGATCCTCGAATTTGCAGAGCAGTTAAGGAAACGATATGCTGAATAAACTGAGAGAAGCAGAAGAAAAGTTTGAGAGAATGAACGATAGCCTTGCTGACCCCGCTATCGTCAACAACCAGGAAGAATACAAAAAGCTCATGCGCGAGGTCAAGAACATGACCCCGCTGATCAAGCAGTACCGCGCCTATAAGAAACAGGAAGAGGCCTTTGAAGAGGCCAAAATGCTTCTGGCGGACTCCCCCGACCCCGAGTTCAAGATCCTCCTGGAGGAGGAATACAAGTCTTCCAAGCAAAATATGGAGACGATATTGGAGGAGCTGAAGATCATGCTCCTGCCCAAAGACCCCGACGACAACAAGAGCGTGATCGTGGAGATCCGCGCCGGTGCGGGAGGCGAGGAAGCGGCACTCTTTGCCGCCGACCTTTATCGGATGTACACCATGTACGCCGACACCGTACGCTATAAGACCGAACGCATTTCCTGTAACGAGACGGGGCTGGGCGGCTTCCGCGAGGTCTCCTTCTCGGTTGACGGTGAGGACGTGTACTCCCGCTTCAAGTTCGAGAGCGGCGTGCACCGCGTACAGCGCGTACCCGAAACCGAATCGCAGGGGCGCATCCAGACCTCTACCGTTACCGTTGCCGTTCTTCCCGAGGTGGAAGAGGTGGACGTGGTCATTAATCCTGCCGATATTGTGATCGAAAGCTGTAAATCCAGCGGCGCGGGCGGTCAGCACATCAACAAGACCGAGTCTGCCGTTCGCTTGACCCACAAGCCCTCGGGTATCGTGATCGAATGTCAGGAAGAACGCTCACAGTTTAAAAACCGTGATAAGGCAATGAAGATGCTTCGTGCCAAGCTCTACGACATTGCCAAGACCGAGCAGGATCGGAAGATTGCCAGCGAACGTCGCAGCCAGGTCGGCACCGGCGACCGCAGCGAGCGCATCCGCACCTACAATTTCCCCCAAGGACGAATTACCGACCATCGCATCGGTCTGACCCTCCACTCTCTGGAGAGCTTCCTCAACGGCAACATCGGCGAGATGATCGACGCGCTCAGACGCGCTGATAACGCCGAAAAGCTGAAAAACAGCGAATTTTGATAGAATTATGGAACAACAAATCAAAACGAAGATCGTCTACGCACCTGCGGAAGACGATCTGTACAGCGCGGCAGAGCTGCTCCGTCAAGGCGGATTGGTAGCAATCCCCACCGAGACGGTCTACGGACTGGGTGTGAACGCTCTCCTGCCTGACGCGCCGCCTAAGGTCTACGCCGCCAAAGGCAGACCGTCCGACAATCCGCTCATCATCCATCTGGCAGATGCTGCCGATGCGGATCGCTACGCCGTCACCTGCGGCGCATACGATAAGCTGGCAAACATCTTCATGCCGGGACCGCTGACCGTGATCTTACCAAAACGAGATTGCATCCCGGACAGCGTGACGGGTGGACTTTCCACCGTCGCTGTGCGCGTCCCCTCTCATCCCATTGCTCATCGTCTGATCCGGCTGTGCGGCTTTCCCGTGGCGGCTCCGTCTGCGAATCTGTCGGGACGTCCATCCACGACCACCGTGGAGCACGTGATCGAAGATATGAACGGCAGGGTGGATATGATCCTGGACGGCGGTGCATCTGACATCGGTCTGGAGTCTACCATCGTGCTCCCCAAAGCGGACGGCTCGCTGATGCTCCTGCGCCCCGGCGCGATCACCGTGGAGATGCTGGAGGAGGAGGGCTTTACCGTGACTCTCGACAAGGCTGTGACCGAGCGCCTGCAGGAGGGAGAACAGCCTCTGGCGCCCGGGATGAAATACCGCCACTACGCCCCCCACGCCCGCGTAATTCTGCTCTCGGGCGAGAGGGAAGCGGTGCAGGCGGCAATGGAGCCTTACCGTAACCGTGCCGATACGGCGCTGGTCTGCTATGCCGACGATCCCGTTGCCGACGCGTCCAACGCCCGCGTTCTGGGCGCCTTCGACCGCAGAGACGAGCAGGCACGCAATCTCTTCGATCTGCTCCGCTCCTTTGACGGAAGCCCCGAGATCACCCGCATTTACGCCCCTCTCCCCGACCGAAAGGGGATCGGGCTTGCACTGTTTAACCGAATGCTCAAAGCCGCAGGCT
>CAZFJJ010000240.1:0-2781 GCA_964519075.1 uncultured Lachnospiraceae bacterium | reverse complement strand
GATAGAGAATGCAAAGGAGAACTTTTGAAAAAGTTCCCCTTGGATTCCTTCGAAACTTTGAAAGACACTACGGAAAGACCTATCTCTCCCGCGTATGGGATCTGCACCAACCGGGACACATACGCGGATTGTTCCGAAAATAACAAAAATCCTCCCTTCGGCTATGCATTCTTAGCGGAGAAATTATTAACACCACCAAGGATAAATCTTTCGTGGTGTTTTTCTGTAGGTGATAGCTTATGAAAGCCTCCCTCTGAGAGGGAGGGGAACCGCGATAGCGGTGGAAGGAGCCTGCGTGATTTCGGAGTTTTATTGAGTTCCATTGTAACGCACTCTCCCTCAGTCGCCTACGGTGGCAGCTCCCTCCCGGAGGGAGCCTTATACGCAGTATACCTCTGCTGATAGTGGGTTCGGGCTTCTGCCCGATTTTGCGCAGTAGACTGCCACGCGCTATGCTTGCCCCGGACGCAAGCGTTGGGAAAGCATAATATTCAACCTGACGTAGAATTTATAGAATAAAACTCAACATAGTTACTATTGCAAGTTGTATTTTTCCATGATATAATATGCTCACAAGATAGCTATCTCAAAAAATCTTGGAGGAAAGAATATGCTAGATCAAAAAATATTTGGTGAAAAGCTCCGTAATCATAGAAAGAAGCTTGGTATGACGCAAGAAGAGGTTGCAGAAAAGGTAGGTGTTTCTCCGCAGGCAATCTCAAAATGGGAGGCTGGAGATTGTTTGCCCGATTGCTTTAATCTGAAGGCTATCAGTGATGTTTATAAAATTTCTGCTGATGTACTTCTTGAAACTGAATCAAGCGGTGATCTTGACGCAGTGTCAAGCAAGATTGAGCAACTTGCAACAGAATTTGTTTGGTCAATGGCAAACTATGACCGTTATAATAGCAATCTCCGACAAGAGCTTGGAGAGGATCTTTGGGAAATGTGGAAAGGAATTTATTTTGCTGAGGTCGGTAACAGAGAAAGACAAGAGGAAAGTAAGAATCAAGGCAACCTTAGAATCATAGGTTCATATGGAACGAAAATTTGGGATGATCGCGGTGTTGCTTGCGTTATTAAATCATCACTTATCAAGCAACTTTCTCCCTGCGACTCAAACACGATAGAAGTAATGCAGGTGCTTTGCAGTGAAGATGGACAAAAGCTGATTCTTACTCTGCGCTGTGATGCTCCAACATCAAAGCAAGCACTGATTGAAAAAGCTAATATTGAAATATCCCGTTTGAATGAACTTTTGCTTTTATTTACCGAAAATCGCATCATTGAATTTGTTGCGGATAATCGTTCCGAGGACAGAGGATATGTGATCTGTGGTCATTGCGGTATTGCCGCATACATGGTACTAACGGCAATGTATATACTTAATAAAAAGAATTACACCGTTTCGCAATTTCTCATAGGATGAACTACTTTCAAGCCCCGCCTTGTGCGGGGCTGCTTCTTTGCTTTCTGCACACAAAAAAGCCACCACGAAAACGTGATGGCTAAATTCAATTTTGCCGCTGATTCTTGGTGTTGCAGATGCTTTCTGCTATAGCTCAACACTACTCAGCGGACGCGTGTCATTTTCGCAATAAAGAACCCATCGCTGCCTTTTGCGTCGGGGAAGAGGGTGAGCATTCCGTTTTCGGCTTTGTGCCCGCATTCCTCAATCGACACTGCCTCAAACTCGGGATGTGTGGCGAGGAATCCCTCCACCACCTCCTCGTTCTCGGCTCTCCTCAGCGTGCAGGTGGAGTAAACCAGCACGCCGTCCACCTTCACATAGGGCGCAGATGCGGAGAGAATTGCCGCCTGCAGAGGGGGGAGCGCTTCCACCGAGGTCTTTTCCTTGTATCGCAGATCGCTCTTCTTAGACAGCACGCCCAGTCCTGAGCAAGGCACGTCGCAGAGCACCCGATCCATCTTGCCCACCAGCTCGGGAAGCGTGTTGGACGAATCGTGCGCCTTCGCCTCGATGATGTCAATTCCCAGCCGCTTGGCACCGTCGGTGATCAGCGGCAGCTTGCTCTCGTGAAGATCGAAGGAATGCACCTTGCCCCGATTCTCCATCGAAAGAGCAATGGAAAAGGATTTTCCACCGGGGCAGGCGCAAACGTCAGCGACCTCCATCCCGGGCTTCGCCTCGAGAATTTTCGCCGCCGTTTGGGATGCGGCGTCCTGCACGAAGCATTCGCCGTCGGCAAGTGCGGTCAGCGAGGATACGGGGCAGTTTTCGGTGAGCCGAATGGCATTTTTCAAGCAGTCGATCGCTTCCCACTTGCAGGGAAGCGTCTCTCCCAGCTTCTCACGGGAGGTTTTCAGCGTATTTACTCTCAGCGTCAGCGGAGCGGTGACGTTTACCGCCTCGCAAAGTGATTCCACTTTATCAGGATAGTCCTTCTGCCAGGACTGTAAAATCCAAAGCGGTATGGAATGGCGGATCGCCAGTGCCTCGGGCGAATTGCCCGCAGGGAAGGGAAGCTCGTCCTTCTCCCGCACCGTCCGCCGCAGGATGGCGTTGATCAGCCCTTTCGTCCGTGCGGCGTAGCGGGCGGCCAGCTTGACCGTCTCGTTCACCGCCGCGCTGTCGGGGATGCGGTCCATGTAAAGGATCTGATACATACCCAGCCGCAGGAGGATCACCACAGGCAGATCCAGCCGTCCGATGGCTTTGCCGGTGTAGTGGGAGATGAGGTGATCCAGCGATAGCCGCCGTTCCACGGTTCCGTAGGTGAGAGCGGTAAGGAATGCGCGCTCCTCGTCGGAGTAGATGCC
>CAZFJJ010000239.1:0-2786 GCA_964519075.1 uncultured Lachnospiraceae bacterium | reverse complement strand
GACCGCCTTTTGCCGTTTTTGCATCTGCGGGCACCGAGAAGTAAGCGGAGAAGGCGCGGAAATGGTCGATGCGGATGCCGTCGAAGAGGGTGAGCTGCCAGCGGATGCGGTCGCGCCACCAGCGATAGCCGTCCTCCTTCATCTTATCCCAGCTGTAGAGGGGATTACCCCAGAGCTGACCGTCGGGGGAGAAGTAGTCGGGGGGAACGCCTGCCACTGCCTCGGGGCGCAGGTCTGAGCCGAGTTGGAAGAGGTCAGGGTTCTCCCACACGTCGGCGCTGTCGTAGTCCACGTAGATAGGGATGTCACCGATGATGGAGATGCCCTTCTCGTTGGCGTAGGATTTGAGCGCCGTCCACTGGGTGAGGAAGGTGTACTGGAGGAAGGTGTGGAAGAAGATCTCCTCGGGATCGGCTTCCTCGGTGAAGGCGTTCCAAGCCTTATCGGGATTGGCATCGCGGAGTGCCATGAAGCGGCAGTAGGCTTTCAGGTGGGGGAACTTCGCCACCAGCTTTTCGGCGGTCTTGCGATCGGCAAAGCGTGCGGCGGCCTTTCGCAGGAGGGGAAGCCGCTCCTCTGCCAGCCGCTCGAACTCGCAAAGGTAGGGGGTCTTCTGCTCTGCGGACAGCAGTTCGTCCTCGGTGAGCAGACCGTCCCTTGCCAGCGCATCCAGATCGATGAAGTAGGGGTTGCCCGCAAAGGCAGAGTAGGATTTATAGGGTGAGCCGTACTGATCGGGCACGCCGAAGGGCAGGGTCTGCCAGATCTTGAAGCCACTGTCGGCGAGGAAGTCCACGAAGTCGTAGGCCTCCTTGCCGAATGCGCCGCAGCCGTACTTGCCGGGCAGGGTGGAAATGTGCATTAATATTCCGGATGATCTCATAAGAAAACCTTTCTCAAACTCCTTCAAGAACTTTTATAAATGCAAAATGACGCAGTCATTTTGCGGGTTAGTAGACATTGGGGCACAAGATATTTGCTCTGTTTCCGTAGGGCGGGGCCTTGTGTCCCGCCGTTCGATGGAGTTGCACCAAGGCGAAATAGGTGCGATTTGTTTCACGGCGGGAGCAAGCCCCCGCCCTACAACAGAATGTTTCAATCAATATGCGTAAATCGAAATGCCTCACAGCCCGCGCATAAACTCCTCGGTGAGCCTTAGCATTTCTGCTGCGGTCTCGGCTTGACAAACCGCATCCCGATAGGTGGTGGCGCCGGGCATACCCTTGCAGTGATGCCCCATATGGCGGCGTGCCTCCCGGATGCCGATGTACTCGCCCTTGTCCTCCACCAGCAGATGGATGTGCTCGATGGCAAGCGTCATCCGTTCCTCCCACGTGGGAGGATTGTAGGGACGACCGTCCCGGGCGGCGGCCAACTCGGCGAA
This sequence comes from uncultured Lachnospiraceae bacterium, assembly GCA_964519075.1. GTDB lineage: Bacteria > Bacillota > Clostridia > Oscillospirales > CAG-272 > CAKSQF01. The sequence continues at coordinate 1,402 of CAZFJJ010000239.1, read as the reverse complement.
CAGCCAGGGGTTGCCCTCGGCGGCCTGCCCGATCATTATGCCGTCGGCATCGGTCGCGGCGAGCATCTCTGCGGCGGATTTTGCCGAATCGATCCCGCCGTTGGCGATGACCGGAATCTTCACCGCCCGCTTAACGGCGGCGATGACGGCGCGGTCTACGGGAGGACGGTAGAGCTGCTCACGGGTGCGTCCGTGGACGGCGACAAGATCCGCACCGCCTTCCTCTGCGGCGCGGGCGCACTCTACGGCGTTGACGGAGGAGCTGTCCCAGCCCGCGCGGAGCTTCACGCTGACCGGGAGAGGGGTGGCAGATTTCACCGATCGCACGATTTTTTCAATGAGCGCAGGATTTTTCATCAGAGCAGAGCCTTCGCCGTTGGAGGTGATCTTCTTCATGGGACAGCCCATATTGATGTCGATGCCCACGGGAGCGGCTTCGCTCCTGCAGCCGTGATACGCGCCTCGGGTGAGCAGATCGGCGGCCTCCGCCATGATCTCGGGCTCGGCACCGAAGATCTGCAAGACGACGGGACCCTCATCTGCACGAATGCGGGCGAGGGTCGCGGTCTTTTCGTCTTTGTAATGGATCGCCTTGGCGGAGATCATCTCGGACACGGTGCGGTCGCACCCCATTCGATGACACAGCACCCGAAAGGCGTGATCGGTCACGCCCGCCATGGGCGCAAGCAGAATTTCGTAGGACATATTGATTTATGGGGGAACTTCTTTCAGGAAGTTCCCCCACGCCCCCTCAAGAACTTTTATAAAGCCAAACAACTGCGTTGTTTGGCAGGGATGGGTACGAAGTAGTGCGGGAGTGTCGATTACAAACCCACGGGTACAGACTACAACTCGGAGTGATGCACGACACCCGTTTGTACTGCACCCCAACTCTGTGGAATACAGAAACACATATGCCCATGGAGCGACAGAGTTCCGTGGAGCGGAACTCTAAGGCGCGACCCACGGGGGGTGACTTTTAGGGGGCGGAGCCCCATAAAAGGTACAAAGGATTTGCAATGAAATCAAATTCCGCCACTTGGCGGAATTTGTTCCTATTATAAACAAGCTTGGACCGAGCCTGTAAGCCGGGTTCTGTTCAGATTTCTCTGTTGCTGTCATCTATCTTGTCCTGCCGTTGCCGACAGGCTCTGTGCCACCCGCGGGATCTGACTGTCGGGCCGACATCTCCCGTTGGGTGTTGCTTCGGATAGGGTTTACACTTGCAGTACGTTACCGCACTGCCGGTGAGCTCTTACCTCGCCTTTTCATCCTTACCTCCCGTGTGAGAGGCGGTTCTTTTCTGTTGCACTTTCCCGGAGGTCACCCTCGGCGGACGTTATCCGTTATCCTGCCCTGTGAAGCCCGGACTTTCCTCACGGTAATACCTTTCGGCAACATA
>CAZFJJ010000238.1:0-2813 GCA_964519075.1 uncultured Lachnospiraceae bacterium | reverse complement strand
TAGAGACGGGGGATCAGCGAGACCAGCGAGGTCTTGCCGCAGCCGGTAGAGCCGATGATGCCCACGGTGGAGCCGGCAGGGATGGTCAGATTGATCCGATCCAGCACGGGATCGGTACTGTCCGTGTAATAACGGAAGGTGACGTTCTCGAAGGTGATCTCGCCCTTTTGCACGGTCAGATCGGGATGGGCTGCGGTATCGTCGTCCAGATCCACCTTCTCGTCCAGTACCTCGGAGATACGGCGGGCGGATGCCAACGCGCGGGAGGACATCATCAACATCATAGTTACCATCATCAGCGAGGACAGGATCTGAGTAACGTAGGTGATAAAGGCAGACAGCTCGCCCACCTTCATGCCGTTGTCCAGCACGATGTTACCGCCGAACCAGATGACCGCCAGCGTGGTCAGGTTCATGAAAATGGTCATGACGGGCTGCATGAAGATCATGACTCGCATGGCAGCCATACCGCTGTCCTTCAGATCGCGGTTGGCGGCCTTGAACTTCTCGGTCTCGTGCTCTTCACGGACGAAGGATTTCACCACGCGCACGTTAGTAACGCTCTCCTGGACGGTGTTGTTCAGACCGTCTACCTTGGTCTGCATCTTGGAGAAACGGGGGAATCCGGTGCGAATAATGCCGATGACCGAGATCAGCAGCAGGGGGATGGAGACTGCAAGCACCGTCGCCAGCGAGGGCTTGAGGCGGATAGCCATGATCAGACCGCCGATGAGCATACCGGGGGAGCGGAGCATCATACGAAGCATCATGTTCACCATGTTCTGCATCTGGGTCACGTCGTTGGTAAGCCGTGTGACCAGCGAGCCGGTGGAGAATTTGTCGATATTGGCAAAGGAGAACTTCTGTACCTTGCGGTAGACGTCCTCTCGCAGATCAGCCGCGAAGTTGACCGAGGCTTTGCCGCCGAAATATGCGCCGCCTACACCGCCCGCCATCATGATCACGGCAGTGAGGATCATCAGCAGGGCTGTGATGATGCTTTTGGTAACGGTCAGCGTGCCGTCTGTTCCGCCGTCGATGACCGAAGCCAGAAATGTAGGCATCAGCATTTCGCCGACGACCTCAATGATCATACAAAGCGGTCCCAGAATAAAGTAGGGGAGATAGGGTTTGATGTACTTATACCATCGTTTCATTTAGTTGTTCCTTTCGCGCGGCGGTTTTGGCGGAGAGGGGAATCCAACCGTGCGGTGCAGGTTCTCCTCCATGCGTGTGAGTAAGGCGACGAGCGTTTGCCGATCTGCTTCGGAAAAACCGTCCAAAAGGGTTTCCTCCAAGGCATTGGCGCGTGCGCGGTTATCAGCCTCAGCCTGAATGCCTTTCACGGTCAGAGCGACCTGCATTTGTCTGAGATCGTTCTCATCGGGCGTGCGGACGATATAGCCCTCGTGCTCCATCTTTTGCATCGTAACGCTGACGGTGGGAGCGGTCAAATGGGTGCGCTTTGCCAGCTCGTACTGGGTTGCGTGCTCGCAGTGAGACAATTCCTGCAGGATCGAACGGTAGCCGCTTGGAATACCGGCCTCCTCAGAAGCGCGTCTGAGTTGATCGCGGAAGAGCTTGGAAAGATGAATCACCTGCATCATCGGCGTAGGATGAGGCGGACGGGGCGGGTGTTTATGATTCATAAACTCCATCCTTTCTGAATTAGTTAGTTTTCTAACTAATTATAGCGCATTGTACTCAGGAAGTCAAGTAGGGGGTGGATGAATTTTTTGTGAATAATTCTTGACGGATTGTCAAGAGGATGCTATAATAGGTAAAAAGACGAAACTAGGTGATCCTATGACACACGGAGAAAAAGCCGAAGCACTCTTTTACCGGGGCTATAATTGTGCGCAGGCGGTATTTTGTGCTTATGCGGACGATCTGGGGCTGGAGCGAGCGACAGCCGCCAGACTGGTTTCGCCTCTGGGAGGCGGTATGGGACGGCTACGGGAGGTCTGCGGCACGGTCAGCGGTGCGCTGCTGGTGATCGGCCAACTCTATGGCTACGGCACTCCCGAAACGGGTGCGCCCAAGGCGCGGCTTTACGCCATCGAGCAGGAGTTTGCCCGCCGTTTTACCGAGGCCAACGGCTCCTACATCTGTCGCGATCTGCTGGGACTGTCGGCAGGCTCATCTGCGCCCACCCCCGAGGCACGGACGGCAGAGTATTACCAAAAGCGCCCCTGTCCCGCCCTCTGCAAGTGCGCCGCAGATCTGCTGGATGGGTTGATCGCCGACATTGAGCGCGGAAATTTTTGACAAAAATCAGATCTGACCATCGGTTCCATCACCTGCGGAAATTCCCACTCACTTTATCGTATAACTTTCGTCCATCGGGCAATACTCATAGCAGTTCCCGAAAAAGGAGGCGAAACAAGATGGAGAATTACACTACCGGTAAAAAGAACACCGCCAACACCAGTATTGAGTGCACCGTCAAACAGTGCGAGCATCATTGCGAGAACCAGAATTACTGCTCTCTGAACGCTATTCGCGTGGTGACTCACGAGCAGAATCCCACCGAGGTAGCATGCACCGATTGCTCTTCCTTCAAGAAGAAGCAGAACGCGTAACCCTGCCAAGTCCCCTCCGAACCGCCGTTTCCGCGGCGATTCGGAGGGGAAATTTTTTTTGAAAAACTTCAAAAAATTTCGAAAAAGGGGTTGACAAACCGATAAGGTTCTGCTATAATGATGAGGCGTTCAAGAGAGCGCACAAAAAACAACAAAATATGCTGCTATGGCTCAGTTGGTAGAGCACATCCTTGGTAAGGATGAGGTCATCAGTTCGAATCTGATTAGCAG
>CAZFJJ010000237.1:0-2847 GCA_964519075.1 uncultured Lachnospiraceae bacterium | reverse complement strand
CATCGTTCGGATTCTGGACGAGTTCGGCGTCACCTATATCGAGGCAGGCAACCCCGGCTCCAATCCCAAGGATATTTCCTTTTTCGAGGAGCTGAAAAAAATCAAGCTCAGCCGCTCGATCCCCGTGGCGTTCGGCTCTACTGCGCGGTTCGGCACTCCCGTTTCGGAGGATGCCAACGTGAAGAACCTGATCGCCGCCGAAACTCCCGCCGTCGCCATTTTCGGCAAATGCTGGGATCTCCACGTCCGGGAGATTCTCAAAATCACCGAGGAGGACAACCTCCGGATCGTCCGTGACACCGTCACTTATCTGAAGGCGGCGGGCAAGGAGGTCATCTTCGACGCGGAGCACTTCTTCGACGGCTATAAACACAATCCCGACTGCGCGATGAGCGTTCTCGCCGCCGCAGTGGAGGGCGGTGCCGACGTGCTCTGCCTCTGCGACACCAACGGCGGAACCCTTCCCGATCAGATCAAGACCATCACCGAAACGGTGGTCGCCGCCTTCCCGGGAAAACGGGTCGCCATCCACTGCCACAACGACGTCGGCTGTGCCGTGGCTTCGTCCATGGCGGCGGTCTTCGGCGGCGCGACCCAAGTGCAGGGCACCATGATCGGCTTTGGCGAGCGTTGCGGCAACGCCGATCTGTCCAACGTGCTGGCGAATCTGTCGCTGAAATGCGGCTACGATTGCGGCGTAGATCCCGCCTTGCTCCGTGAGGTCTGCCTGAAGATCGCCGAGATCTCCAACGTGCGCATCACGGGCGGTCATCCCTACATCGGCAAGTCGGCCTTTGCTCACAAGGCGGGAATGCACATCGACGGCGTGCAGAAATGCAGCGAGACCTTCGAGCATATCCCTCCCGAGTCGGTGGGCAACGCCCGCAAATTCCTGGTCTCCGAGGTGGCAGGCAGAGGCACCATCCTCCCTTCTCTGCAAAAGTTCGTGCCGACGCTGACCAAATCCTCGCCCGAGACGGTGGAGCTGATGTCCATCCTCAAGGAGCGGGAATATCAGGGCTATCAGTACGAGGGAGCCTCCGCTTCCTTCGAGCTTTTGGTGAAGAAGCACCTGGGACTGATGAAGCCCCACTTCAACGTGGTGATGTACAAGTCCTACGACGACTTCCCCGCCCCCGACGGCGAATGCCAGTCCACGGCGATGGTGAAGATCGAGGTAGACGGCAAGACCGAGCTCTCCTGCGCTGCAGGAAACGGCCCGGTCAACGCGCTGGATAAGGCCTTCCGTAAGGCGATTCGGGTGTTCTATCCCCGGATCGATGGGATGGAGCTTGCCGACTATAAGGTGCGGGTCATTTCAAACGGCACCACCAACGCTACCGTCCGCGTCCTCATCGACTCCCACGGCAGCCGCGGAGACTTCACCACCATCGGCGTATCCTGCGACATCATCGAGGCGTCCTTCACCGCCCTCGTTGATTCCTACGAATACGAACTTAACCGTTGATATTATCCATAAAAGGAGTACATATATTATGGCAATGACAATGACACAAAAGATCATCGCAGCCCACGCAGGGCTGGAATCGGTCAGCGCTGGACAGCTGGTGCTGGCAAACGTAGATATGGTACTGGGCAACGACGTCACCACCCCCGTGGCGATCCGCGAGTTCAACCGTCTGGGGCTTACCGAAGTGTTTGACAAGGACAAGATCTCCATGGTCATGGATCACTTCACCCCCAACAAGGACATCAAGGCCGCTACCCAGTGCAAGATGTGCCGCGACTTCGCAGGTGAGCACGAGATCACCAACTACTACGACGTGGGCGATATGGGCGTGGAGCACGCACTGCTCCCCGAAAAGGGTCTGGTCACCGCAGGCGACATCGTCATCGGCGCAGACTCCCACACCTGCACCTACGGCGCACTGGGCGCATTCTCCACCGGCGTCGGCTCCACTGACATGGCTTGCGGTATGGCGACCGGTAAGGCTTGGTTCAAGGTTCCCTCCGCCATCAAGTTCAACCTCGTCGGCAAGCTGCAGGGCTGGGCATCCGGCAAGGACGTGATCCTCACCATCATCGGCATGATCGGCGTGGACGGCGCACTCTACAAGTCCATGGAATTCGTGGGCGAGGGCGTACACTCCCTGTCTGTGGAAGACCGTCTCTGTATGGCGAACATGGCCATCGAGGCAGGCGGCAAGAACGGCATCTTTGAGGTGGACGACAAGACCCTCGAGTTCCTGCAGAATGCAGGCGCAAAGCCTTTCAACGTATTCCACCCCGATCCCGACGCCGTTTACGACGCAGAATACACCATCGACCTCTCCAAGATCGTTCCCACCGTGGCGTTCCCTCACCTGCCCGAGAACACCCACCCCGTCTCCGAGATCGACGAGATCAAGATCGATCAGGTAGTCATCGGCTCCTGCACCAACGGCAGATTGGAAGACCTGATCGCCGCCGCTAAGGTGCTGGAGGGAAAGAAGGTCGCCCGCGGCGTGCGCTGTCTGGTGATCCCCGCCACCCAGAAGATCTGGGAGGACGCCATGAACATGGGTCTGTTCACCACCTTCATGCGGGCAGGCGCGATCGTTTCCACACCCACCTGCGGACCTTGTCTTGGCGGTCACATGGGCATCCTCGCTGAGGGCGAGCGTGCTGTTGCCACCACCAACCGTAACTTCGTAGGCAGAATGGGTCATCCCGGCTCCGAGGTCTACCTGGCCAGCCCCGCAGTAGCCGCCGCTTCCGCCATCGCCGGCAAGATCGTCACTCCCGAGGAGGTACTGTAACATGAAATTTGAAGGAAAAGTCATCAAATACGCCGATAACGTGGACACCGACGTGATCATCCCCGCCCGCTATCTGAACACCATCGAC
>CAZFJJ010000236.1:0-2848 GCA_964519075.1 uncultured Lachnospiraceae bacterium | reverse complement strand
TATGTGCGCCAACAACTATCTGGGACTTGCCGACAACGAGGAGATCATCGCAGCGGCAAAGGCTAGCTACGATACCCACGGCTACGGTCTGTCCTCGGTTCGCTTCATCTGCGGCACCCAGGATCTCCACAAGAATCTGGAGAAGAAGCTCAGCGAGTTCCTGGGCACCGACGACACCATCCTTTACTCCTCCTGCTTTGATGCAAACGGCGGTCTGTTCGAGACTCTGCTGACTGCAGAGGACGCGATCATCAGCGACGAGCTGAACCACGCTTCCATCATCGACGGCGTCAGACTGTGTAAGGCACAGCGTTTCCGCTACAAGAACAACAACATGGCAGACCTGCGGGAAAAGCTGGAAGCGGCGAAGGACTGCCGCATCAAGCTGATCGCTACCGACGGCGTATTCTCCATGGACGGTCTGGTAGCCGATCTGAAGAGCATCTGTGATCTGGCAGACGAATACGACGCGCTGGTTATGGTAGACGACAGCCACGCAGCAGGCTTCATGGGCGCAACCGGCAGAGGTACTCCCGAGCATTGCGGCGTGCAGGGCAGAGTGGACATCATCACCGGCACCTTCGGGAAGGCATTGGGCGGCGCATCCGGCGGCTTCACCTCCGGCAGACAGGAGATCATCGACCTGCTCCGTCAGCGCTCCCGTCCCTACCTGTTCTCCAACACCCTGGCTCCCGCAGTAGCGGCAGGCTCTCTGAAGGTGCTGGAGCTGATCGAGAACGATTTCACCAGACGGGAAAAGCTCTTCCGTAACACCAAGCTGTTCGCCGAGAAGATCAAGGAGATCGGTCTGGACGTGATCGACGGCGGCACGCCCATCATCCCTATCATGCTGTACGACGAGCACAAGGCAGTTGAGATGGCAAAGCGGATGATGGAAAAGGGCGTATACGTTGTCGCTTTCTCCTATCCCGTCGTGCCCAAGGGCAAGGCAAGAATCAGAACCCAGCTCTCCGCGGCACTCTCCGAAGAGGACATCCTCTACATCGTCAAGTGCTTCAAGGAAGTCAAGGAAGACCTGGGCTGGTAAGCGAATAGATGCACAAACCCCACCTCGACGAGGTGGGGTTTGTGATTAGTGGGGAAGTGCGCGGTGAAGGCGTGACCGATCTATTCTGCGCTGTCAAAGATACTGTGCAGACCGATCAGCATCGTGATCTGATAACTGTTTTCCATCGGCTTCAGCAATACGACGGCATCGTCCCACGTGCGAGAAAAATTGATTAAATACGATCCGTCAGCGGTCACCCATGCGGATTTGTATTCGGGAGTGTAAAAATAACTGTCGTTGGCATAGTAATAATAAGCGTCGTATTCGCTCAGATAATATACCCGAGGCAGGGGAAAATCCTCTCTTTGCTCTCCCTGCAGCAGGGTGCTCATCTCTTCACTGAACGGAACGCCCAGATATTGACGGGAAATTGCATCCAGCTCGGCGGACGTCCATTTGAATACGTCGTAATTGACCACGTCGGGCTTGCTCAAAAGTTCTCCCAGTGCGATCTGCTCCTCTTCGGGTGCGCCGTGTCCCTCGCCCTGATAGCCGTAAATAAAGCCGTTCAGTTCAATCGTCTCGGGGGAGTAAAAGGTATAACAGCCCAGCAATGCACGGACTTCTTCTGTGGCAATAAACGTTCGGACTGCCTCTATTTCTTCAGCATTCATCTCTCTGTCTATAGCAGGCAACTGTTCTGCAGGACAACCGGCATCCTGCATCTTGGCAAGCAGCAGATCGGCGGCGGTGGGCTCGGTCACAGGCTCGTTCGTATCGGGTGCTTTTTCCGTAGTCGTAACGGGCACTGTAGTGGTGACTGCGACAGTCGTAGCGATAGCATCGTCCGGGTTGGCAGCGTCGTCGTTCGTCGTCGAGTCCACACAGGAGGATAATAGGAGCACGAAGACAGATAAGATCAGCAAGTAGGATAGTATTTTATTCATAGATTTTTTCTCCTCGTAAAGTAAAAGTGTTGGACAGCTTTTCTAAAAAGTTGAGCAGCAGATTTATTTGCGGGGGGATCAAATATCGTCCGGGTATAATCTGCTTATTCGGAATCTGCCATGGGACTCGCCTCCTTTCGGTTGATTTCAGGGTGTATTTGCCCAAACATAGTATAGCATATTTCATTTCGGTTGTCAATGGGTCTGTGCAAATTTCTGCGAATTGCACGATTTTAGACGTTGTTTGTTGTGCAATTTTGACAACTCAAAAACCCACCTCGTCGAGGTGGGTTTTTCATATCACTTCAGCTTCTTTACAAACTCTTCCATCTTTTCCAGCGCGGTGGTGATATGCCGCACGGAATAAGCGTAGGAGATTCTCGCAAAGCCCTCGCCGGATGTGCCGAAGGCGGTGCCGGGAACTATTGCGCACTTTTCCTCGTACAGAAGTCTTTCGCAAAACTCCTCGCTGGAGAGGCCAAAGCGCGAGATGTCTGGAAAAATGTAGAAGGCGCCGCGCGGCTCAAAGCAGTCGATTCCTATTTTCTGAAGCCCCTCGTATATGAAGCTTCTGCGGCGATTGTACTCCGCCTTCATATATTCAATGTCTGCATCGCCGCATCTCATAGCCTCGACCGCCGCAAACTGCGACACGGTAGGCGCGCACATTATCGCATACTGATGTAGCTTGAGCATCGGGGAGAGCAAGGGTTCAGGCGCGCAGAGGTAACCGAGTCGCCAGCCCGTCATAGCATACGCCTTTGAAAAGCCGCTCGCGATAACGGTCCGCTCGCGCATACCCTCTATATTCGCAATAGAGGTGTGGCGGGTGCCGTAGGTAAGCTCGGCGTAAATCTCGTCCGAGAGTATAGCAATATTTTTATCCTTGATG
>CAZFJJ010000235.1:0-2857 GCA_964519075.1 uncultured Lachnospiraceae bacterium | reverse complement strand
CGAACCAGTGCGTGATCGTTTCCCGTGTAGATCGCTCCAAGCAGTTCGTCTCCATGGACGGCATCGAGGAGACCGTGAAGGAAAGCCTGACCGCCGTTCGTGACGCAATGTTCGCCAAGGCTTGTGCCAACCGCGAGCAGAAGACCTACCGTTGCAAGACGATGGACGAGATTTCCGCTACTCTTGCCGAAAAGGGCACCGGCTTCGTGAAGGCAATGTGGTGCGGAGACGAGGCTTGCGAGGATAAGGTGAAGGAAGTCACCGGCGTCGGCTCCCGTTGCATCCCCTTCGACCAGGAGGAGATCTCCGACACCTGCGTCTGCTGCGGCAGAGCGGCCAAGAAAATGGTTCTCTGGGCTGTGGCGTATTAAAGGAAGAATTTGTTTGAAAAAGGGGTGCTTTCTTGAAAGAAAGCACCCCTTAAACCCCGAAAGAACTTTTGTAAAAAGTCGGGCAAATACTTGCCCGACGGGAGAGAACATCGTATGTTTGGCTGGTATGTAAAAAAACGAATGAAGACACTCGGCGCACGAATCAGTCTTGCTCCTGCCGATTACCCTGCCCTACGACGTCCCGCTTTCGGGGACGGTGTTTATTTACAGGTCGGCTTTGGCAAGCTCTACTACATCGTAGCAGAACGTGGAAATGAAATCAGCAGAATAACCTTCGACAGTTTGGACGATGCGTTATATGCGATATTCAAAGACATTACCTTCACCAAGGCGGCAACCTCTGAACAAGTCAAAAAAGCGTCCTCGGAAATGTATTTGCAATGTTTATACGAATATCAATTGGAGCTGTTGAGCCGTATTGACGAGAAATTCGCAAAGCGCAGAAAAAGCGAGTTGAATGCAGATTATTTTGCGAACAAAGCAAAGCATTAACAGCTTATGTTCGCACAAACCTAAGGCTCCCCCTCTGGGGGGAGCTCCCGCGAAACGGGTGAGAGGGCCGTCATGGCGCATTAACAATCCGCGCTTGGATTGTTTTATCGATCATACGGCAAACACTATCGAATCTATCATCAACATCACTGTTGGAAAAACGCAACACATACAAACCATATCGTTCCAGCATTTCGGTTCTGGCTTTATCATGTGATTTTCCTTCGGGCGTATAATGCTGTGAGCCATCAAGCTCTATGACAAGGCACGCTTGATGACAATAAAAATCTGCAATAAAATTATCTATGATCCGTTGTTTATATATCTTGATAGGATAATGCTGTAAATAATCGTACCACAAATGGCTTTCTTGCCGCGTCATATTTCTACGCAGAATCTTGGCGTTTTCCAATAATTTGTTATTTTTCTTGATTGGGATTCTTTTCATTGCACCCTCTCCGTCGCCTACGGCGCCACCTCTCCCGGAGGGAGAGGCTTTTTTTGTTCCGTTTGTAACACGTCCCTATCCCAATCCACCCTCACGGGTGGATTTTCGTTTATGCGATTCTATTCCGCCAATTCAGAGTAGGGAGTGAACTTCTCTTCCCAGACAGCGCCGAACAACGCTTCCAGATCTCGCTCCAAAAACAGCTCCTCGGTAGCGCTGAGGATGGGCGTGTGCACCGCTCCTGCCTCGCTCATGGGCAGGGGAACGATCAGCGTCAGATTGTGCTCGGGCTCGTCGGTCAGCGTATAGCGGACGGGCATGCCGAAGCCCTTGCAGAGTGCGTCCAGGATCATCAGCTCCAGCTGTCCCGAAGGGAGCAGCAGGCACAGTCTCCCGACGTCCTCCGAGTCGGCGACCGTATAGGGCGGCCAGTTCAGCGTGAAAGAGGATCTCAGACAGACCTGAGCGTGTGCCCGGCACAGATACAGCCGTACTTCACGGCGATCGTCCAGCGGAACGATGTAGGAAAGCAGATGCAATATCAACAACACCGTCCGCGGCAGATCCACCGCCTGTCCGGCAGAAAAGATCCCGTCCTCCTCGTCGTACTCAATGTCGATCCCCAAAAGCTCCAGCCGTCGTCGGATGATAGGCAACAGCATTTGCAGCGTCTGACGGAGGCCGAACCATTTTCCCTCGGGAAGCGTCTCCAGCGTAGACAGGATTCGCAGAACCCGATGATCCAGCTTTCGTCCGACGTTGTTTTTCTCCTTGCCCGGCAGAAGCCCCGAATATCGGTCGGCCTGCTTGATGAGCCCGCAGATCTCGTCGGACAGCTCCTCCAGCACGCCCTCTATATACTGTCCCGACAGGCTGATGGAATAGATCTGTAATACCGACGGGAAGACCCAAAGACTGCAGACCTCCCCCTCAGCCGCGTCAGCACAGGACAGCGCAGGACCGCAGGTTTCATCCTTGACGTAAGGGATCACCAAGGCTCTGGCAGGACGGTCGCCGGTGTGCAGGGTGAGGATGCTGGGCTTTTTCCGCGTGTGAATGCGATCCAGCTCACCCTCCTCCGCCTGCCTCAAATGGGAGCGCACCGAGGTATTGCGTCTGGGCAGTCGGATCCGACGGACGGCAGCAGCGTTTTTGAAGATCACCACGCCACGGGCGTTGCAGATCAAAACGGGGGTCTGCATCTGCTCCAGCGCAGGGAAAGTTAAGGTTGGGGTCACAAAAAAAGCCTCCTTTGTTGCGCCAATTCGTCCCGTTTATGGGCACTTCGGCGCTAAGAACGAATAAAATTAGATAAATTTACATAAATCGCGGACAAGTTTTTGTGGCGACTCGACAAAATTGAAAATGTTTACAAAAAGGACTTGCATATTGAAGGAAAATCGGTTAAAATATAGGTGTTAAAAAATATTTATATTTTGGAGGATACCAAAAATGTCTGTTAAAGTTGCAATTAACGGTTTCGGTCGTATCGGCCGTCTGGCTTTCCGTCAGATGTTCGGCGCTG
>CAZFJJ010000234.1:0-2858 GCA_964519075.1 uncultured Lachnospiraceae bacterium | reverse complement strand
CCGATGATCTCGCCGCCCTCCAGCATCAGGATCAGGTCGGCGTGGGCGATGGAGGAAATGCGCTGTGCCACCAGCACGGTGGTGGTAGAGCCGTACTCCCTCCGCAGGGTTGCCCGCAGACGGGCGTCGGTCTTGTAGTCCAGAGCAGAGGAGGAGTCGTCGAGGATCAAGAGATCGGGCTCGCCTGCCAGCGCGCGAGCGATAAGCAGTCTCTGCTTCTGACCGCCGCTGAGGTTGGCACCCTTGATCTCCAGGAGAAGCTCGTCCCCCTCGGGATAGTTTGCCACGTACTCTGCCTGCGCATTGGCGTAGGCGGTCGCCAGCTTGTCCGCGGAGATGTCTCTGCCGAATGACGCGTTTTCGCGGATGGTGTCGGCAAAGAGGAAGTCATTCTGGAAGACCACGCCGATCTTTTCGCGCAGTCTCGGAGTGGGGATTTGTTCAATGGGCGTACCCGAGAGCAGGATCTTGCCGCTGTTAGGCGCGTAAATACGGAGCAGAAGGGCGATGACGGTAGACTTGCCGCTACCCGTTGCGCCGATCATACCCAGCGTTTGCCCCTCGTAGAGGGCGAAGCTGATGTCCTTCAGCACCACCCGCTCGCCGAAGGAGAAGGTGACGTTCTGAAATTCTACCACGGGAACGGTATTATCCTCGGGACGGAAGGGAGAGGGATGCGCGCTCTCGTCGGTCTCGGGAACGTAGAGGGTGGGATCCATGTCCAGCACCTCGGAGATGCGTCCCATACCCGCCATGCCCTTGGACAGCATGGTGAACATACGGGAAATGGCCAGCAGAGCGTTGGAGATCATAGTGAAGTAAGAAAGAAAGGCCATGATCTTGCCCACGTCGCTGAGTCCGCCGTCTACTAAATGGGCGCCCACCACGATGACGGCGGCAAGTCCGGCGTTCAGAAAGAGGGTGATCAGCGGATTGGTAGCCGCCATGGTCAGCCCTGCCTTTTTCTCGCGGCGAATGGCATCCTGATTGACTTGGTCAAACCGTTCCTTTTCGTAGTCCGATTTACCCAGAGCCTTGATGATCCGCACACCTGAGGCGTTTTCGCGAACCACGCGGGTGATGTTGTCCACCGCGCGTTGCTGCTCGGTGAATAGTGGAATGCCCTTTTTGGATATGATGTAGACCGACAGGGCGATGAAGGGCAGAGTAGCCACCATTACCAGCGTCAGATAAGCGTCCTGCAGGAAGGTGACGGTGATACCGCCCAGCAGCAGAATGGGCGCGCGAACGCCCAGTCGCTGCATCATGCCGATCATGTGATTGACGTTGTAGGTATCGCCGGTGAGCCGCGACTCCAGCGAGGAGACCGACAGCCGATCCACGTCGGCGGCGTCCAGATAGGAGATCTTCGTAAACAGATCGTGACGGATGTTGCGGGTGGCTTCTCTTGCCACGGCAGACGCCATACGGTTGGCGATGATATTAAAGGAGACGGCAATGGCGGCCAGCAGCAGCATTGCGCCGCCCCAAAGGTAGATGGCGCGGCGATCGCCGGTGGGAAGCACCGAGTCCACGATATAGCCGAGGATCCAAGGGATGAAGAGCTCCACCACGGTACCGATGGTCTTGATGGCAAGCCCCACCGACATTCGCGGATAGTGCGGGGAGAGATAGTAGAGAAGTTTTTTCAAGTGCGTCTCCTTTCTGAGGAAATAAAGAATAAAGAAGAAAGAATAATGAATAAAGAATAAATACGGTAGCTTTTTGCGGAACAAAAAGCAATTTTGAATATGTTTTTGCAGAAGATCCCTAATGCCTTCGCAAACTGTCATAGGATAGCTGCGGAAAGCAAACGCCCACCGAAGCGACGCTTCGATGGGCGTGTAAGCGTCTCGGACCGAAAATTAGTCGTTGACGTAGGAGAGCAGAGCCATGTGACGTGCTTCCTTGATGGCAAGAGCCAGCTGACGCTGATGCTTTGCGCAGGTGCCGGTGACACGACGGGGAAGGATCTTTGCGCGCTCGGAAGTGAGCTTGCGGAGCTTACCAGCCTCTTTGTAGTCGATATAGTCAACCTTTTCAACGCAGAACTGGCAAACTTTCTTTCTCTTGCGGTTCTGGTTGTTGGCACGGAAGGGCTTCTTTTCTGCAGGAGCGGCAGTCTTCTCAGCTGCGGGTGCCTGCTGAACTTCTTTCTCGTTTTCCATTTGAAACCTCCTGATTAGTTAAAAGGGTAAGTCGTCCTCATTGGACATTTCTTCAAACCGGGGTGCGTTGTCGGATGCTCCGGCATAGCTGGAGCCGCCGTAGCTTGCGGGCGTGTAAGGAGCCGCAGGAGCCGCGCCGTAAGGAGCAGCACCGCCCTGACGGGCTGCGGGATTCTCGCCCTTTGCATCAACGAAGTTGATCTCGTCTGCAACAACCTCGGTAGCGTAACGCTTCTGACCGTTCTGATCGGTCCAGGAGCGGGTCTGGAGGGAGCCTACCACGCAGATAGAGCTGCCCTTGCGGAAATACCGGGATACGAACTCAGCTTGCTGTCTCCATGCGACTACGTTGATGAAGTCGGCCTGGGGCTGCTGGTCTGCACCGCCGGCAAATCTGCGGTTGACGGCTACGGTAAACGAAGTGACCGAGATGCCACTCTGCGTGGTCTTCAGCTCGGGATCACCGGTCAGGCGGCCGCCCAAAATGACCTTGTTGAAGTTGAAGTTAGCCATCGTCAGCCTCGCTTATACGTGCTTTCTCTTAACGATGGAACGCATGATACCTTCGGTAATGCCGAAGATACGCTCCAGCTCAGCGATGAAGCTGGTAGGAGCCTCGAAGTCTACCAGTACGTAGTAGCCTTCGTTCATGTCGTCGATGGGGTATGCAAGACGACGCTTGCCCCACTC
>CAZFJJ010000233.1:0-2862 GCA_964519075.1 uncultured Lachnospiraceae bacterium | reverse complement strand
ATCCCGATGAGTTCATGCGGGCGCTGAAGGTGGACATCTTCCACGACGAGGTCTTCGTCTTCACGCCCAAGGGCGACGTCATGAATCTGCCCCAGGGTGCCACGCTGGTGGATTTCGCCTACGCCATCCACTCCCAGGTGGGCAACCGTATGGTGGGCGGCAAGATCAACGGCGCCATTGCGCCTATCGACCGCTGTCCCCAGAACGGAGACATCGTGGAGATCCTTACCTCCAACGCCTCCAAGGGTCCCAGCCGTGACTGGCTTTCTATGGTCAAGACCGGCGAGGCGCGGAACAAGATCCGCCAGTGGTTCAAGAAGGAGAAGCGCACCGAAAACATCACCGTAGGCAAGGCCGAAGTGGATCGCGAGATGAAACGCTACGGAAGACCCTATACTCCCGCACAGCGGGACGAGATCTGCTATAATATCAGCAGCCGCATGGGCTACCAGCAGGCGGACGACCTGTACAACGCGCTGGGCTACGGCGGTATTACGCTGACCAAGATTGCCGTTAAGCTCAAGGACGAGTTTGACCGTATGATCAAGCCTGCCACTCCCGAGCTGCCCGTTCCCGAGACCCAGATCCCGGTGCGCCCCCACAAGCGGAATTTCAGCGGCGTCATCGTGGACGGCGTGGACGGCTGTCAGGTGAAGTTTGCCAAGTGCTGCAACCCCCTCCCCGGTGACTCTATCGTGGGCTTTATCACCAAGGGATTCGGCATTTCCATCCACAAGCGGGACTGCCCCAACGTGGGCGAGCTGTCCGCCAAGGAGGACAACCGTGATCGCTTCGTCAGCGCTTATTGGGACACCGAGGCCACCCAGTCGAAGCAGGGCAGCGAGAACCTTTACGAGGCGCACCTGCAGATCTTCGCCGAGAACGATATGATGCTGCTGGCCAATATCACCCGCGCGCTGGCCGATATGCGGGTCACGCTTCACCAGATCAACACCCAGAACAAGGAGGGCGACATGATCCTGAACCTGACCATCGGCTGTAAGAACACCGACCACTTCAAGTCGATCATCGCCAAGGTGCGCACCATCGACAAGGTCAACGACGTAAAGAGAGGTTACGCATGATCGCAGTAGTACAACGAGTCACCTCTGCAAGCGTGACGGTGGAGGGAAAAATCACCGGCGCGTGCGGAAACGGGCTTGCTATCCTGTTGGGCGTCTGCCCCGAGGATACCGAAGGCGAGGCGAAGATTCTTGCCGAAAAGATCGCCAAGCTGCGCATCTTTTCGGACGCGGCGGGGAAGATGAACCTGTCCGTCGTGGACGTCGGCGGCGGTGCGGTGGTAGTCTCTCAGTTCACCCTGATGGCCAACTGCTCCCACGGCAACCGTCCCGACTTCTTCGGCGCGGCGCCTCCCGCTATCGCCGAGCCGCTGTACGAGAAGTTCACCGACATTCTGGAGTCGCTGCTGCCCGCACCCGTGGGTCGCGGCGTGTTCGGTGCCGATATGCACTACGAGATTCACAACGACGGTCCCGTGACCATCATTCTGGATACGAAAAATTTAGGAAAGAAAAAGTAAGGCAACGCCTTCCTCTCCCGACTCAAAAGTTTTGGGGAGTCCCGAACCCTTTTTTTAAAAAGGGTTCGGGTGGGGGACTGGGGGCAAAGCCCCCCTTGGAAAAAATAAATTCTATGAAACTGATCATTGACGGCAACATCAGCCGAACCTACGTACAAAATCTCTGCCTTCTCTTTTTTCCGGGCGCAAAGTTCAGCGAGAGCGAGGAGGTCACCTCCGAGACGCCTATCCTGCACCTTACCGTCACCGAGACCGACGGCTCGGTTTATGCCGTCGCCGATCTGACTGTGGGCGAGAACAGCGGTCACGGCGAGCACACCGAAAAGTTCAAGGCGTCCATCACCCGGGAACGCAGCTATAAGATCGCCGTGGGTAAGGCGGTCTACACCGCAGGCGGCGCGGTGCTGGGCTATACCCCTGCTTGGGGCATCCTTACCGGTATCCGCCCTGCAAAGATCGCACGTCAGATCTATTCTGCAGTGCACGATCCTGCCAAGGTGCGCAAGGTGCTGCGAGACGAATATTTTCTCAACCCCAAAAAGGCGGCGCTCCTGACCCAGGTGGCCATCAACGAGAGCAAGCTGATCGAGTCGTTGCCCGACAACGCTTGCAGCCTCTATATTTCCATCCCCTTCTGCCCCACGCGGTGTGCCTATTGCTCCTTCGTCTCCTTCGCTACTAAACGGCTCCTCTCCCTCATGCCCGCCTATGTGGAGCGGTTGCTCTCCGATCTGGACGAGACCTTCGCCCTGATCCGAGAGCTGGGGATGAAGATCACCACCGTCTACATCGGCGGCGGCACCCCCACCACCCTGTCGGCGGATCAGCTGGAACTGCTCCTCTCCAAGATCTGCGAGAACGTGGATCCCGACACGCTGGAGGAGTTCACCGTGGAGGCGGGCAGACCCGACACGGTCACCCCCGAAAAGTTGGCGGTCATCGCCGCCCACGGCGTCAGCCGTATCTCCATCAATCCCCAGACCCTCAACGACGAGGTACTGCGCGGCATCGGAAGACATCACACGGTGGAGGATTTCTACCGCGCCTACCACATGGCAAGGGAGTCGGGCATTCCCCAGATCAACACCGACCTGATCGCGGGACTGCCGGGCGACAGCTACCGCAGCTTTGCCAAGAGCGTGGACGCCATTCTGAAGCTTGCCCCCGACAATCTCACCGTTCACACCTTCTGCGTCAAGACCGGCGCGGACATTGCACACAGCGGAGCTGACGTCTACGCCCCAGTCAGCGGAGAGGCGCAGAAATGCGTAGATTACTCCCAGCTGCGGGCGAAAAACTCGGGTTACGTGCCCTATTAT
>CAZFJJ010000232.1:0-2900 GCA_964519075.1 uncultured Lachnospiraceae bacterium | reverse complement strand
TGGGTACGAAGCCGACGTGGCCGTCCCAGCCCTCCTGCTCACGGTCGATGGTCAGGTGGACGTTGACGCCCTCGGTGGTCATCCACTCGTCGATAATCTCCTTGTAGTCAACCAGATCGTCCATAGAGCGGGAGCCGTAAACGATGTCCACCTTGCCGTACTGATCGCGGTAGTGGCGGACGTAGTTGATGACCGAGCGGAGGGGTGCCAGACCGATACCGCCGGCGATGAAGAGCAGATCCTTGCCCTTGAAGGTGGTGTCAACAGGGAAAGGATTGCCGTAGGGGCCGCGAATGGTCACCTGCTGACCAACCTCCATCGCGTGAAGCCAGGTGGTGAGGCATCCGCACTTCTTGATGGAGAATTCCATAAATTCGGTGTTGGTGGGGGAGGAGGTAATGGAGAACATTGCCTCGCCTACACCGGGAATAGAGAGCATAGCGCACTGACCGGGCTTATGCTCAAACGCCTTCTTGCCGTCGGGAGTGACGACACGGAAGGTCTTAACGTCGGGGGTGTCGATGCGAATGTCGGTCACCACGCCGATTACGGGAATCAAGGACTCGTTCATTCTGCGTCACCTCCCAGAGATTTCATAACCTTTACGATGTTCATATTGATGGGACACTTGGAGAGACATCTGCCGCAGCCTACACAGCCGAACTCGCCGCCGTTGTTCATGGGGAAGTAGACCAGCTTGTGCATAAAACGCTGACGGAAGCGCTCTACCTGCGAGTTACGGGAGTTGCCGTGTGCCATCTTGGTGAAGTCGGAGTACATACAGCTGTCCCAGCAGCGAGCACGCTTGACGCCGTGACCGGTATCGAAGTCGAAGATATCATAGCACTGGCAGGTGGGGCAGACGAAGGTACAGGTGCCGCAGCCCAGGCAGGCCTTGGACAGCTCGGGCCACTTAGCGGAGTTGAACTTCTCCAGCAGAACATCACCCTTGAACGCATCGGTAGGCAGATTCTGCAGGGGGAGCTTCTTGGCGATTGCCTTCACAGCTTCCTTCTGCGCATCTACTGCGGTGGTATCGCCCTCTTCGGTGAGAGCCGCAACCTTGCCGAGCAGTGCCTCGCCCTTTTCGGTGTTGGCGGAGAGCCACAGAGCGTCCTCTGCGATCCAGCAGGAAACGTCGCCCTCAGGAGCGGTCATATCAATGCCGAACGCGCCGCAGAAGCAGGTCTCGCCGGGACGGGTGCAGGCTACGGTCACGATGGTGCCGTGTGCGCGGCGGGCAGCGTAGAAGCTGTCTACGGGATCTGCCAGAAATACCTTGTCCAGGATGGTGAAGGAGCGTGCATCGCAAGCGCGGACGCCGAACACTACGAAATCCTCAGCCTCGGTGCGGGTGTCGATGACCTCGATGGTCTTCCCTTCTCTCTTGAAGTCCACGATGTTCTCGGTCTGGGGGAAGAAGAAGTCCTTTGCAGAGCGGTTGGTGTTCAGAGCGCGGGAATAGGTCACGCCTTCATCCCACAGCTTGTAATCTGCGCCCTTCTCGCCGTCCACGGGGAGATAAAGCTTCTCTTCTGCGGCGATTGCCGCGAAGAAATCATTCAGTTTGGAAAGAGCGATCTTTTTCATGCTTTCCCTCCTCTTTCGTGTACGATGGAAGGCTCGCAGTCGTCCAAAGTGTAATTGGTCAGAGGTGCGCGGGAGGTGGTGTCCTCGCCTGCCTGATACTCGCCGTACAGCTCGTTCATATCCTTGATGAACTTACGGTTGAGAAGGTGCAGGGGAATGTTCTGCGGACAAACTCTGGAGCATTCGCCGCAGTCGGTGCATCTGCCCGCAACGTGGTAGGCGCGGATGATGTGGAACATATTCTCCTCGAAGGAGGTTACCGCAACCTTCTGCTGGATGCCGGAGTTGGGGTTATCGAATACGCAGGTCTCGCAGGTGCAGGCAGGACATACGTTACGGCAAGCGTTACAGCGGATGCAACGGGACAGCTCGCCTCTCCAGAACGCGAAGCGCTCGTCGGGAGTCATTGCCTCCAGCTTTGCCACCATGTCGAAGCGGCCGCTGTCGGGATTGACGTCGCCGGTCTCGCCGATCAGCTCGTCGTAGACCATGTGCTTCTTGCTCTTGCAGGTGAGGCATCTCTCCGCCATCACCTCGTACTTGGGCATAGTCACGCTCTCGTAGACGGTCTCGACCACAAAGTTAGCGCCATCGGTGGTAATGCCGATGATACCGTCCACACCCTTGGCCTTGATCTTGTCAACGTCAGCCTTGCCGCTACACTCCACGCCGATGACATAGATCATCTCGCGCTTGATGCGGTGCTCCTTTTGGAGCTGGTTGAAGCTGTAGGTGTCGCATGGCTTCAGGAATACGGCGATCTTGCCGCCCTTCTTGCACTCTGCAACCAGGTACTTAGACAGGTTGGGAGCGGAGAAATCGTCGTAAACGAAGGTTTCCCAGAGGTCTTTTGCGTCGGTGAAGACTGCGGGAGTACAGTCGTAGGCAAACTCGCCGCGCTTCCAGCCGATCACGCGATCCACCGCGCCGGTGGAGAGCAGCTCGACAGCACGCTTTTTCATCAGTTCTTGCATCTCAGATCCTCCAGTCTCTTATTTTCGCCCAGCTTGGTTACGGTTTCCACGAACTCGTTCATGGTAGCCGCAAACTTGGCACCCTCAGCCGCAGAGACCCATTCCACACGGGTACGCTCCCGCTCGATGCCCAGGTAATCCAGCATAGAGAAGAGCATAGTCATACGGCGGCGGGCATAGTAGTTGCCCGAGGTGTAGTGGCAGTCGCCGGGATGGCATCCGCAGAGGATGACGCCGTCCGCGCCTCTCTGGAAGGCACGGAGGATGAACATGGGGTTCACACGGCAGGAGCAGGGCACGCGGATGATCTTTACGTCAGCGGGATAGCTTGCACGG
>CAZFJJ010000231.1:0-2944 GCA_964519075.1 uncultured Lachnospiraceae bacterium | reverse complement strand
ATGCTCGCCGTCCGCAAAGACAAGCTGACCTATGCCGCAAGAATGTTGCATTGTCGTTCTGCAAGCAGAACGACTGCAAAAAAGTTCTTTGGAGGTTTGGAAACTTTTTGAAAAAAGTTTCCCCGAACCCCTTCAAAAACTTTCAAAAATGGCTGCAAATGCTCGCCGTCCGCAAAGACAAGCTGACCTATGCCGCAAGAATGTTGCATTGTCTTTCTGCAAGCAGAACGACTGCAAAAAAGTTCTTTGGAGGTTTGGAACCTTTCTTACAAGAAAGGTTCCAAGAAAAAATGAAAATTCTACTGGAAATTGCTTATATGGGGAGCCGTTATCACGGTTACCAGACACAAAATAACGAAGCGCTGACCATTCAGCGGGTTCTGCAAAACGCACTGGAGGTTTTTTTCGGCGTCCCGCTGAAGATCACGGGCTGTTCCCGCACCGACGCAGGGGTACACGCCAAGCAGTTTTACTGCACGATGGAGGGAGAGATCCGCTCCACCCTACCGCCCGAAAAGATCCCGCTGGCGATGCGGCAATATTTGCCAGAGGACATCGCTATTCTCTCGGCGCGGGCGGTGGACGAGGAATTTCATCCCCGTTACATGACCCATCACAAGGAATACGAATACTATATCTATAACGCTCCCCTCCTGCATCCCTATCACGCAGGTAGAGCGTGGCACTGTCCGGTGGCGCTGGACGTGGCCGCTATGGACGCCGCCGCCGCCCATCTGGTGGGTCGGCATGACTTTGCAGCCCTGATGGCACAGGGCTCGGTGGTCAAATCCACCGTTCGGGAGATCTACTACTGCAACGTTCGAAAAGAGGGCGATCTGGTCATCGTCCGCGTGGCAGCAGACGGATTTCTCTATAATATGGTTCGCATCATCGCGGGTACACTAACCGAGGTAGGCAAGGGGAAGATCGCGCCCGAGGCGATCCCCGCCATTTTGACGTCGATGGATCGGCGAAAGTCCGGTCCCACCCTCCCGCCGGAGGGATTGTATCTTAACCGCGTAGTCTACCCCGATGAACTGATTGGTTAGACAGCGTCCGTATACCGTAATTTTCACAGGAGGTTTCTATGGCCGAACAACAGCAACCGCAAAAGAAAAAATCAGCGCATACGCCTGCCAAGGTCAAGAAGCCTGCGAAAAACGTGCGGGTAAAACGGCTCTTCCGCAGCAAATCGCCACAAAAAAAGAGAGAACAAACCGCGCTACAGGAGCAAAAAAGGGAAAAATCCCTGCAGAAGCGGGAGGAATCCTACTCCAGCGAACGCTATGTTTCGCCTGAAGAGGCACTGGGCCCTGTAATTTATAACGAACGGTATCTGAAGAAGGCGGCTATCTATCGCTATCTGCGGTACGGAATCCTGATCCTGCTGGTTGCATTTTTGCTGGGAATGCTCAACCTGTTCAAGGAGGAGATCACCGTGGAAAATTTCCGATACCTCATGCGGAACGTAGATTTTGAGCTGCGTACCGAAATGGGCGAGGCGGGCAATATCAGTTACGACAGCAATCCGCTCAACACCTTTGCAGTCTACAAAGGGTCTTTGGCACAAATGTCCGATCGGCAGATCGCCATCTACGACGCCTCCGGACGCTCCTCTTATACGGGCAGCATTGATTACGCATCTCCCGCTCTGCTCTCGTCCGACAAATATCTGCTGGCCTACGACCGTACGGGCGGCAGCTACAGCCTCTACACCGGCTTCAGCCAGGTACACACCGCCACTACCGGTTATCCCATCGCCGACGCAGATCTGTCGGACGACGGTATCTATGTCATCGCCTCCCGCTCCAAGGATTATTTCGGCGTGGTGGAGGTATACAGCAGCTCCTTCCAGCTGATGAATAAGATACAAAAGAACAAATACATCGCCTCGGTGGATCTTGCGGATGATGGAAAAACTCTGCTCATCGCCTCCTATTACGTGGGAGACAGCGGCGTTTGCACCGAGCTGATGGTGCTGGCCATCGACTCCGACACCCCCAAGCTGCTGATGACCGTTGACGGCACCATGCCTTGGGAAGCCGCATGGCTGGACGAGGATAGTTTCGTGCTTGTCTGTGACAAAGGTGTTAAATTTTACGATCAAAACGGTAAAAATTACGACGAGTACGGCTTTTCTGCCAAAAACGTGATAGAATATACCGTGGACTCAAGGACGTCTCGCGTCGCCATCTTGTTCCGAGACGGAAATGATACCACGGCATCTCGCTTGTGCGTGATAGATTCCGATCCGAATACCGTATTAGAACGCACATTCATCGGAAACGCCGAACAGCTTACCTTTTTCGAGGATCGCTTGTTGCTGACCGTTGACAATACCGTTTATTGCCTGACCGAGGATGGCACGGAATCCAAATTCACCGGCGAACAATCTATCAGCGCGATCGTCGCGCAAGACGATACTCTCTATCTCTGCACCGCTACCCGGGTGCTCACGCCCAAATGGATCGCAGAGTAATACCGACCGCTTCACTACCGCTTTATTCAATCGCTATTTATTCGGAGGATCTCATATATGAGCATGATTTTGGACGTTCTGGTCATCGGAACGTTGATCCTGTGCATTTTTCTGTATACCAAACGGGGATTCATCAAGGGTATTCTCGGTCTGTGCGGCTGCTTTTGCGCAGTCGTTGCCGCAGCGCTGACCCGCCCCATTCTACAGCCTCTACTGGAGGAGCTTTTGCTGAAGCTTCTTGGCAAGGAGACCGCGGGTGAAGGGCTTTCCGCTCTACTGGGCGCCGAAATGACCGCCGCCGCCATCGCCGGAGTGCTCGCCTTCGTGCTGCTCCTTATCTTCTTTATCGTAATCGTTAAATTCGTCACCTTTCTTTTGGATCGATTCTGCAAGCTTCCGGTGCTCAAGCAGGCTAACCGTCTGCTGGGATTCGGACTGGGTGTGGTAATCGGTCTGATCTGGGCG
>CAZFJJ010000230.1:0-2952 GCA_964519075.1 uncultured Lachnospiraceae bacterium | reverse complement strand
GTTCTCCCCCGCTTGGACATGGAAGGAGACGTCCTCCAGCACGTCCAGATCGCCGCCGGGATAGCGGAAGGTCAGGTTTCTGAACTCGATCTCGCCGCAAAGGGGAGCGGGTTCGAACACTTCGGGAGCATCTGCTACGTCAACGGGCGCGTCCAGTAGTGCGCCAATGCGGTTCAGCGAGGCTTTGCCCCGGGAGCGCATCTCGATCAGCTGAGAGATCGCCATGATCGGCCAGACGATGGCAGTAAAGTAACCAATGAACTCCACCAGCTCGCCTGCGTCGAAATCGCCGTTGTACACCAGCCAGCCGCCGTAGCCCAGGATCACGCAGACCACTGACTCCACGAAGAGGGTGACCAGAATGTGGAGGAGGGTGGAGGTCTTGACGAAGGACACGTTGGCATCCTCGTTTTTCTTGTTAAGCTTTTTAAAGGACATCAGCTCCACGGTCTCTTTGACAAAGGCCTTGACCACTGCGATGCCCGAAAAGCTCTCCTGGGAGAAGTCGGACAACGAAGAGAAGGCCTCCTGCCGCTCGTCCCACTTTTTCTCCATGGTGTGACCCACCACGGTAGCAATGGCCAGCAGAAGCGCCATGGGAATCAGGGTAAGCCCCGTCAGCAGCAGATCCATCCGTCCCATCTTGAAGAGGGCAAGCACGCCCAGCAGAAGCGCGTCCGCCATCATCAGGATGCCCGATCCGAAGCAATCCTGCACGGTCTCCAGATCGTTGGTGAAGAGCGACATCAGGTCGCCCACCTTGTGGTGCTGATAATACTGCTGAGAAAGATCCTTGCAATGGTCGAACATTCTGCCTCTGAGATCGGTCTCAACCTTGATGCCCGAGCCGAAGAAGCAGATGCGCCACAAAAAGCGTCCCGCTACCATGAACAGGATGACGAAGATCATGGGCAGGCAGATCTCATCCAGCAAAAAGTCCATGGTAAACGCGGTTTCTTTGCCGCCCAGCTCCACGACACCCTTGTTGAGCCCGTTGACCACCATGCGGTAGTATTCGGGAACCTTCAGCTGTAAAAAGTCCACCACAATCAGCGCAAGGATGCCCAACAGCAGGGTGGGGGCATATCGGACGTAATAGCGGTTGATGTGTTTTCCAAACAGCAAGCAAAGCACCTCTTTCCGTAAAATGCGATAGTTTTTTTATTATAGCAAAGACGGGCGGGAAAATCAAGTGGTTGCACGCATTTTCGGGAAATTCAACGAATTCTCGATTCACGCACACGCCATACCTCTGTGCAAACGGGTTTCCGCTGCCTTCCGTTTGCGCGAAAATGCAAGCAAAATTTTTGGCGCGATCCCAAAAAACTTCTTCCACGAAGGTTGTTCGCCGAAAAAGCTGCGCTCAACTTCCAATCCGACAGCACGGATGGCTGTCGTGCACAATTTTTTCTATTGACATACCGTTCAGACTGTGATATAATAACGGTATTCATTCGGTTAGCCGATTTTTACACTCGGCTCAACCATTATTTCCAAAGGAGTTCCTCTTATGATCCCCAAACTGTACCTTTCTCCCGATCCCCTGCCCTCTACCTCTGCAGGCGCTGAAGTTTATCCTGCAATTCCGGACTTTTCTGCCCCCGATACTCTCCGTGCGCTGTTTGATATGAGCGAGATCGCAGACGGCATCACCGTCTCCGTTTCCCCCCAAGAAAAGCAGCTCCATTTTTACAGCGTGATCAATGACACCGATTTTTCCCTAACCATCGATCTTTCGGGTGCGGAGGGTCATACCGCTCTGCCGCAGATCGTTTCCGCGGCGAAGCTGTTTTGGTATTGTTATCCCCAAATGTACGCACGGTTCGGACACGACGGAATCCCCACCGCAGTCGTCCTTCGGATCGAGAATTTCGGTTACGGAATCGCGGAGGCGTGGGATAATCAGGTTCACATCCACGATCAGTGGCTTCGGGATTGCCCCTTGGACGTAGACTGCCTCACCCACGAGTTTGCGCACACGGTTCAAGGAGACTGGTTAGAGCAATCAATGCCCTTCCATGAGGATGACAGCTATATGGTGGAGCGATTCGCTGACTACTGCCGCTATTTGTACAGCTATCAAAACGGCCGCTACAATGATCTGACCTGGCAGCTGCAAACCTCCCGATCCGAGAACACCTATTACGATTCGGTTCGGTTCTGGGTCTGGTTGGATTATACCTATTCCACCCCCGAACGCGATATCATCCGCTATATGAACCTGCTGTTTTTCGAAACAGATCCCCGATATCGGACTGCAAATTGGGCGCCCGACGGCACCGCATGGCAGGAGGTATTCGCCGGAACGGGCGCAGAAGGTAAGGATCTCTTGTCGCTTTGGGATGAATTTACTGCATCCGAAATGGCCAATCTGCCCTCAGACGTTCAGAACGAGGGCGAGGTTTCCCCTCTTCTGCAGGCAGTCCCCCTGCGGGATGCGCTGAGAGCGCGTTACCCCGAGGCCGCCCGTTATCTGAAGGTAAGATGATCCGTCCCCGTGCCGCCCGCTCAGCTATGAGCGGGCGGACGTTTGTACAGAATACGGCAGAAGGCTGCGTCAAATGCTGATCGGAAAGCATAGGACCCGGCCTTTTTTCGCGCAAAAAAGCAGGAGAGACTTCCTGTCGGAATATCTCTCCTGCCGGGGGCGGGGCGGAGCCCCGCTTTCCTTAGCTATTCTTTCTGCCGAAGGGGCGGTCGCCGCGGCGCTCGCGACGCTCACCACGGTCACCGCGATCCTCGCGGTGTTCACGGGGTGCGCGAGGAGGACGCTCTTCGCCTTCCAGCTTGGGCAGCAGTGCCTTTGCGGACAGGTTGTAGCGACCCTTTTCGTCAACGCCCATGAACTTAACGGTCAGCTCGTCGCCTTCCTTGACCACGTCCTCAACCTTTTCTACGAAACGGTTGGACAGATCCTTGATGTGGCACATTCCTTCCTTACCGGGAGCAAAC
>CAZFJJ010000229.1:0-2983 GCA_964519075.1 uncultured Lachnospiraceae bacterium | reverse complement strand
GAGCGCGTTATCGTTTCTCAGATCGTCCGCTCTCCCGGTATGTACTACGACAGCACGATCGACAAGTCTGGCAAGAAGGTCTATACTGCACAGATCATTCCTTACCGCGGCGCATGGCTGGAATACGAGACCGATGCAAACGACGTTTTCTCGGTTCGTATCGACAAAAACCGTAAGATTCCCGTAACCGTTCTGCTGCGTGCGCTGGGTCTTGGCAATGACAGCGACCTGATCTCGGTCTTCGGCGAAGATTCCAAGATCATGGCGACCATTGAAAAGGACGGCATGAACGCAGAGGCTGTGAAGAACGGCTCCACCGCGGAAGAGGAAGCACTCAAGGAGATCTACCGCAAGCTTCGTCCCGGCGAGCCTCCTCTGGTAGATAGCGCACAGGTGCTGATCAACAATATGTTCTTCGATCCCAAGCGTTACGACTTGGCTCCCGTAGGACGGTATAAGTATAATAAGAAGGTTGCCATCGGCAAGCGCGTAGAGGGTAGAATCCTGACCCGTCCCGCGATCTCTCCCATCACCGGCGAGTTTTTGTACGACGAGGGCACCTATCTGACCGCAGAGATCGCAAACGCTCTGGAATATGCAGGCGTAAACGAGGTCTACGTCCGTCATCCCGACGACGAGTCTGCAACCGAGGTCAAGGTCATCTCCAACGGCACCGTTTACCCCGAGGCTGTTCTGGGCTTCGATCTGAAAGAGGCAGGCATTAAGGAAAAGGTCGACTTTAAGGCACTCTCCGATCTGATCGAAGAGGTCGGCACCGAAGATCGCGCCGCCTTCATCAAGGCTTGCCGCGAGCGTCAGGCACTCCTTTCTCCCAAGCACATCACCAAGGCCGATATTTTTGCATCGGTCAACTATCTGATCTGCCTCAGCCACGACTGCGGCACCGTTGACGATATCGACCACCTGGGCAACCGTCGTCTGAGAAGCGTAGGTGAGCTGCTCCAGAACCAGTTCCGTATCGGCTTCTCCCGTATGGATAAGATCGTCAAGGAGCGCATGACCGTGCAGGACAGCGAGAGCCTGACTCCCGAAACGCTGATCAACATCCGTCCCATCGTGACCGCGATCCGCGACTTCTTCGGTTCCTCTCCTCTGTCTCAGTTCATGGATCAGAACAACCCTCTGGCAGAAGTTACCCACAAGCGCCGTCTGTCCGCACTGGGTCCCGGCGGCCTGTCCCGTGACCGTGCCTCCTTCGACGTCCGTGACGTACACTACACCCACTACGGCCGTATGTGTCCCATTGAGACTCCCGAAGGTCCCAACATCGGTCTGATCTCCTACCTGTCCACCTACGCAAAGGTCAACGAGTACGGCTTTATCGAAGCGCCCTACCGTAAGATCAAGAAGATCTACGACGAGAACGGCAAGTACGTTGAGTCCATCGTGACCAGCGAAGTAGACTATATGACCGCAGACGTGGAGGATAACTTCACCGTAGCACAGGCAAACGAGCCTCTGGATGAAAACTTCCGTTTCGTCAATCCCAAGGTTTCCGTGCGCCGTCGCTCCGAAATTCTGGAAGTGAACGCTTCCGAGGCTGACTATATGGACGTATCGCCCAAGATGGTCGTTTCGGTTGCCACCTCCTTCATCCCCTTCCTGGAAAACGACGACAACTCCCGTGCACTGATGGGCTCCAACATGCAGAAGCAGGCAGTACCGCTGATGGTCAGTCAGGCTCCTATCGTTGGTACCGGTATGGAGTATAAGGCAGCCATCGACTCCGGCGTCGTGATCTGTGCAAAGAATTCCGGCGTTGCCGAGCGCGTGACCGCTGACGAGATCGTCATCCGTACCGACGCAGGCACCAAGGATACCTATCATCTGTTGAAATTCAAGCGCTCCAACCAGGGCACTTGTGTCAACCAGCGCCCCATCATCAACGAGGGCGACTATATCGATGCCGGTCGCGTGATCGCAGACGGACCCGCAACCGACCACGGCGAAATCTCCCTGGGTAAGAACCCCCTGATCGGCTTCATGACCTGGGAAGGCTACAACTACGAGGACGCTGTTCTGCTCAACGAGCGTCTGGTTCGTGAGGACGTGTTTACCTCCATCCACATTGAGGAATACACGCACGAAGCCCGCGACACTAAGCTGGGTCCGGAAGAGATCACCCGCGAGATCCCCAACGTCGGCGACGACGCGCTGAAGGATCTGAACGCAGAGGGCATCGTCCGCAAGGGTACCGAGGTTCGCTCCGGCGACATCCTGGTCGGTAAGGTCACGCCCAAGGGAGAGACCGAGCTGACCGCAGAGGAGCGTCTGCTCCGCGCGATCTTCGGCGAGAAGGCAAGAGAAGTGCGTGACACCTCCATGCGCCTTCCCCACGGTGAGTCGGGTATCGTCGTAGACGTAAAGGTATTCTCTCGCGAGAACAGCGATGAGCTGGGCCCCGGCGTGAACAAAGTGGTTCGCGTTTACGTTGCTCAGAAGAGAAAGATCTCTGTGGGCGACAAGATGGCAGGCCGCCACGGTAACAAGGGTGTCGTATCCCGCATCCTGCCCCGTGAAGATATGCCCTACCTGCCTGACGGTACTCCTCTGGATATCGTCCTCAACCCCCTGGGCGTTCCCTCCCGAATGAACATCGGTCAGGTTCTGGAGGTTCACCTTGGCTACGCGGCTCAGGCTCTGGGCTGGAAAGTAGCTACCCCTGTATTCAACGGCGCGAATGAGGCCACTATCCGCGAGACCCTGCGCATGGCAGGTCTGCGCGAGGACGGCAAGTGCGAAGTCTATGACGGCCGCACCGGCGAAAAGTTTGACAACGATGTAACCGTCGGCTATGTCTACTTCCTCAAGCTGCACCACCTTGTTGATGATAAGATCCATGCCCGCTCCACCGGCCCCTACTCCCTGGTCACCCAGCAGCCTCTGGGCGGCAAGGCTCAGTTCGGCGGCCAGCGCTTCGGCGAAATGGAAGTTTGGGCTCTGGAAGCTTACGGTGCTGCAT
>CAZFJJ010000228.1:0-3013 GCA_964519075.1 uncultured Lachnospiraceae bacterium | reverse complement strand
ATCGGTAAAAGGTTCGGGTTTGATTGGTTTGGTGCGGATGACAGGACTTGAACCTGCACGATCACTCACTGGAACCTAAATCCAGCGCGTCTGCCAATTTCGCCACATCCGCATCTTTTATAGTATACTATATAACCGATGATTTGTCAAGTCTTTTTTGCGAAAAGTCGGAAAAAGAGCACGGCGATGCCGTGCTCTTTTTCTAAATCAGCCGTTATGAATGCCGTAGAGGAAGGGCATATAGGTCTCGTCCTCAGCTGGAAGAGCAAGTGCGCCCGATTCAACTGCCGAGACTGCGATGAGTCCCATATAACTGAACAGGGCAAGCTGGCGGATGATGGTTTCTACCTGATCCGCGACGCCTGCAGGAGCGTGAACGTTCATTAGTTCAGCCGCCTTGGCAATCAAATCAGCGTAGAGTTTGCCCATCGCATCGATTTCGGGAGCGATGATCACGTGAAGGGCATCGAGCTGGGCGTCAGTGAAGACGGGAAAATCGGGTGCGCCCTTCCCTGCCACGTGATCTGCCATCTGACTATGCGCCTTCTGCCAATCGAAACGGTTCTTCTTGGGAAGGAGACCTACGTCTGCGAAGGACATGACGATCGGGATCTGATCACAGGAATTACTATTTCTGCCTGCCACACAAATACCGGTGTATTTCCCTATTCCCTCATAATCCAATCCATAATTCACACCGTAGGTATCGTCGTAAAGACGCTTCGATTCGTCTTTGGGTGCAGTCTTGGAGTAAGCAAAGTAACCGTTCATCATCGTCTCCCACAGGAAGACCCACAAGAGACGGTCATCGCTAAAATCAGCGCCCGTAAAGCCAAGATTGCGAATTTCGGGAAGTTTTGTCCGAACGCCGTTCAGGATCGCTTTGATCTTTTCCTCGCACATCGGCTGAACGGTGCGGTACAGCTCTTTGGTGTACGCTTCGGTGAAAATCACCAGCTTTGTTTGATATTTTCCGCTCGGGAGCGCGGTGAGAAGATCGTAACGCTCCAGCATGGCGACCTCGTCCTCTAAATAGACGGTTGCGACGCCCATTTCCATTGCCATCTCCCGAATGGTCATGGGAGTGTAATAGGCGCAGAGGAGGATGTTTCCCGGGAGCTTACGGTTAAACAGCGTTTGATATGCATCATTGTCTCTGCCGTTGTAAAGGAAACCGAATTGAAATACCGAGGGGTTATAGCTTTTTTCTCCAAATGTTCTTTCCATACCGATACCTTCTTTCAATAGTTTTCGTGTTTTGAAGAGATAATACTTGACCATTTCCAAAGAAAGTCCCAGTTTTTTTGCTGTTTCGGAGCAGGAAAGTCCGTCGAAATAGTAGGCGAGCGTACACTCACGGTACTCCTTCGACAGGAGCGACAGCTCGCGGCGAAGCGCGCCGATCTGCTGATTTTGGACGATTTCTTCCACGATCGCCGATTCCATGTCGGTGCTGTCGGTGAGATTGCCGTCTGGCTCTTCGGTAATATGACGGCTTTTCCTTCGCAGATACTTTTTGTAAAGGTTGGATGCCGTCGCCCATAGGTAGCCGTAGAAGGCATGATCGTCACGGATAGTCTCCGCACCGCGAAGGACTGCCTCAATGATGTCGCCCGCCAGATCTTCTGCGTCCTCTTTGTGCTCCACGCGAGAGAGTGCATAGGCGAAGATCTGCTTGATACACTCTTCGAGAAGTACCGATACTGTTTCCTGCTTCATGGGTGTTGTCCTTTCTCTTGGAAACTTGGTTTTGAAAGCTTTCATTTACATAGTTCCTGCAAGGGCGGTTTGGTTAAGGGGGATTCGAAAAAAACTTGAGAATTTTGACAAATAGTTGGTTTTCAAAAGTGGGTAATGTATAAAAACGGGCGGCAAGTATATTGCCGCCCTTAATAGAAGTTCTTGGAGATTCCCAAGAACCTTCTTTCAAGAAGGTTCTTGGGCGGGATCCAAGGGCAGAGCCCTTGGTTACGCTTCGTTGAAGGCAACGAATGCCTTATAGGTCATAAACAGGTCTGCCTTGGAGATGACCTCGTAGGGAGCGTGCATGGAGATCACAGGAACGCCCAGATCCACTACGTCGATTCCCTTTTCGGCGATGTAGACCGCGACGGTTCCGCCGCCGCCCTGATCGACCTTGCCCAGTTCACCGGTCTGCCAGGTGATCTTTGCATCGTCGAAAATCTTGCGGACGTAGCCGACGAACTCTGCGGTGGAGTCGTTGGTGCCGTTCTTACCGCCGGAGCCGGTGAACTTGGTCATAACCACACCGCCGTTTAAGTAGCAGGTGTTACGGCTCTCGTAGACCTCACCGAAGTTGGGATCAAATGCTGCGTTTACGTCTGCGGACAGACACTTGGAGTTATGACGGACGATGTATTCGTTGACGCCAAGGGTAGCGGACAGCTGTGCGATCAGGTCGGTGAAGACGCTGGACTTCATGCCGGTAGCACCGCCGGAGCCGGTCTCTTCCTTGTCGGCCAGGATGACCATCAGGGTGTTCTTGGGCTCCTCAGCCGCCAGAATTGCGGTGAGCGCGGGGTAGGAGCAAACGCGGTCGTCGTGACCGTAACCGCCGATCATGGAGCGGTCAAAGCCGATGTCGCGACTCTTGAAGGCGGGAACGATGGACAGCTCTGCGCTGATGAAGTCGGCTTCAACAATGCCGTACTTCTCGTTCAGCAGCTTCAGAAGCGCCAGCTTGATGTCCTTACCGTCCGCAAGGGGCTTGGAACCGATGAGGATGTTCAGCTTTTCGCCGGGGATGCCCTGGCTCATAGGACGGCTCATCTGATCCTTGGCCAGGTGAGGGAGCAGATCGTTGATGTAGAACACGGGATCGGTCTCTTCCTCGCCGATGACGATGTCACAGTAGCTGCCGTCGGCGCGGACGATTCTGCCGTGGATAGCAAGGGGCGTTGCGACCCACTGATACTTCTTGATACCGCCGTAGTAGTGGGTCTTGAAGAAGCCCATGTTGCCCTCTTCATAGACGGGGTGCTGCTTCAGATCG
>CAZFJJ010000227.1:0-3018 GCA_964519075.1 uncultured Lachnospiraceae bacterium | reverse complement strand
ATTGTGATAGTGATCGGAGGTGGGATTCAAGAGATTCTCACCCGTATCGGTTGAAAGCGACCAGTTATTGTGCTTGCCCGAGCCGTTGATGCCTGCAAAAGGCTTTTCATGAAAGAGACAAGCAAAGCCGTGCTTCTGGGCGGTGGTTTTCATCACGTCCAGCGCCAGACGGTTGGTATCGTTGGAAATATTGGTGGTATCGAAGATGGGTGCCAGCTCATGCTGACAGGGAGCTGCCTCGTTGTGCTCGGTGGTGGCGTTGATGCCCAGTTTCCACAGCTCGATATTGCAGTCCTCCATAAACTCCTTCACCTGAGGCTTGATGGCGGCGAAATACTGATCGTCCAGCTCCTGCCCCTTGGAGGGCTTTGCACCGAAGAGCGTTCTGCCGGTGTATTGGAGATCCTTGCGCTTTGCGTACATCTCGTAGGGGATGAGGAAATATTCCTGCTCGGGGCCTGCAGTGGTGCGGACGTAGTGGACGTCGGTCTTGCCGCAGAGGTGGAGGAGGCGGACTGCCTCTCTCGACAGTGCTTCCACCGAGCGGAGGAGGGGAATCTTCTTATCCATCGCCTCGCCGGTGTAGGAAACGAAGCAAGCAGGGATATAAAGGCATTTATTCTTCACGAACGCGTAAGAAGTGGGGTCCCACACGCTGTAGCCGCGGGCATTGCAGGTGCCGCGAAGCCCGCCGGAGGGGAAGCTGGAGGCATCCGGCTCACTCTGGAGGAGATTCTTGCCGGTGAAGGCCTCGATGGCCGCCATTCCGCCCTTAGGAAGCAGGAAGGAGTCGTGCTTTTCGGCGGTGGAAGCAGTCAGCGGCTGAAACCAATGGCTGAAGTGGGTACAGCCCATGGAGATCGCCCAATCCTTCATAGCAGCGGCGACGGTATTGATATATGCGGGATCCAGCGCTTCTGCGTGATGGATGGTGCGCTTCATGGCGGCGTAAACGTCGGCGGGCAGACGCTCCTTCATCACCTTGTCGCTGAACACGGAAGTGGCAAAAACTTCGGTAATCGTTCCCATAGATGGTTCTCCTTGACGGTATTTATAGTAAATACCGCGATTTCAATCAAAAATACGCAGGTCGAAGGGCGCTTTCACCGTCCGATGCTGCGGAAACAAACTCAGTAGCATTATATACCATTCGTCGGAATTTGTCAATAGTTTCGGGGAATTTTGGCGGGAGTTTTCGGAGGAGTTTGTCGCCTTCCGCCAACTTGCACGGCGGCGGCGCCATCGCCTTTCCATCGCACCGGTAGGAGCGGAGCTTGCTCCGCCCCCGCCGACGAATGAACAATGTTCATGATTCAAACAACTCGCGAGCGATAATATCGGCACATTCCGTCGAACTATGTACGCTTGTATCTACTCGCAGACTATGTTGCACATTCTTTGCCATATAATGATACTGGTCATGGGACTGCATTTCGTATCTGTTGCCGCGAATAATATTCCGTTCTCTGCAAATTTCCAAAGGACAATAGACCTCCACAATATCCAGAGGATTATCTTTGAATATCTCCAGCACTTGCCCGTAATGCGGCTTCAACTCATCTCTTTCCACCAGCATTCCGTCAATGATGACATTCTTCCCCATATCGGAAAACAATTTTGCGGTATGATACATCAAAATAATGACTTCACTCAAATATTTCCAATAATTTTGTTGCAAATATTTGTCTCCTACCATCTCTTCAAACAAGTCATTTGCAACAACGTAAAAGAAATAGTCATCCCGCGCTTGAAGTGCCTCTACGATGGATGTTTTTCCCGTACTGGTTACACCGTTCAGGTAAATGATCTTTCCCTTTTCCATTTTGGTCGCCTCCCGTAGGTTGGTTTGGGCTTATTATAGCACAAAATTTGGAAAAATGCAAAAAAACGAGCGGACGACTGATAGTCGCCCCACATATTTATTCTCACAAAAACTGTGGGCGGCAAGTATTTGCCGCCCTTAATATAAGTTTTAGGAGTTCCAAGAACCCTTATTCAAAAGGGTTCTTGGCAGAGCTCGAGACGGCGTCTCGAATCAAACCACGCCTTGTGCGATCATTGCGGAGGCGATCTTTTCGAAGCCTGCGATGTTGGCACCTGCAACCAGGTCGCCTTCCTTGCCGTACTTCTTCGCGGCGTCGAATGCGTTGTGGAAGATGCCGATCATGATCTGCTTCAGCTTTGCGTCTACTTCCTCGAAGGTCCAGCTATAACGCATGGAGTTCTGGGACATTTCCAGACCGGAGGTGGCAACGCCGCCTGCGTTGGATGCCTTTGCAGGGCCGAAGAGCAGACCTGCATTCTGGAAGGTGGCGATAGCATCGGGAGTGGAGGGCATGTTCGCACCTTCAGCCACTACCTGAACGCCGTTCTTTACCAGAATTGCGGCGGACTCGCCGTCGATCTCGTTCTGAGTCGCGCAGGGGAGGGCGATATCGCAGGGGATAGTCCAGATGCCCTTGCAGCCGGGAGTATAAACAGAACCGGGCACACGGTCAGCGTATACCGAGATGCGGGCACGCTCCACTTCCTTGATCTGCTTGACTACGTCCAGCTTGATGCCGTCGGCGTCGTAGATATAGCCGTTGGAGTCGGACATGGCAACCACCTTGCCGCCGAATTCCTGTGCCTTCTCGCAAGCGTAGATAGCAACGTTGCCCGAGCCGGAAACCACGATAGTCTTTCCCGCAACCGAGTCGTTCTTCATGCAGGACATCATCTCCTGAGTGAAGTACAGAAGACCGTAGCCGGTAGCTTCCTTGCGCGCCAGAGAGCCGCCGTAGGAAAGCCCCTTACCGGTGAGTACTCCCGTGTACTGATTGGTCAGCTTCTTGTACTGACCGAACATATAGCCCACCTCGCGTGCGCCCACGCCGATGTCACCAGCGGGAACGTCGGTATCAGCGCCGATGTGGCGGTAGAGCTCGTTCATAAAGGAGTGGCAGAAGCGCATGATCTCCATATCGGACTTGCCCTTGGGGTCGAAGTCAGAGCCGCCCTTGCCGCCGCCCATGGGCA
>CAZFJJ010000226.1:0-3044 GCA_964519075.1 uncultured Lachnospiraceae bacterium | reverse complement strand
AACGCCAGACTTTGCGACAAGCTCTACGACAAGATCACCCGTACCGCCGAAAATTTGGTCAAGACCGGCGAAGAACTGGAGAAGATCTACGGCATCCCGATCATTCACAAGCGGATCTCGCTGACCCCGATCTCGCTGATCGGCGGGAATTCCACCCCCGACGGCTATGTTAAGATCGCCAAGACCCTGGATCGGGCGGCGGAAAACCTCGGCGTCAACTTCATCGGCGGCTACGGCGCGCTGGTGCAGAAGGGAATGACGAAGGGCGCGTCCGCGCTGCTGGACTCCATCCCCGAGGCGCTGACCGAGACGAACCGCCTCTGCTCCTCGGTGAACGTGGCCTCCACCAAGGCGGGCATCAATATGGATGCCATTATTCGCTGCGGTGACATTATCAAGGAGCTGGCGCTGTGCACCAAGGAGCAGGACTCCATCGGCTGTGCCAAGTTCGTGGTCTTTGCCAATGCCCCTGAGGACAACCCATTTATGGCAGGCGCGTTCTGCGGTATGGGCGAGCCCGAGACAGTGATCAACGTAGGCGTATCGGGCCCCGGCGTAGTGGCGTCCGCTATCAAGAGAGCAGGGGATTGCGACCTGTCCCAGCTGGCCGAGGTAGTCAAAAAGACCGCCTTCAAGATCACCCGCGTAGGACAGCTGGTTGCCCGCGAGGCGGCCAACCGTCTGGGCGTGCCCTTCGGTATCATCGACCTTTCTCTTGCGCCCACTCCCGCCATTGGCGACAGCGTGGCGCGCATCCTGGAGGAGATGGGGCTGGAGCGTTGCGGCGGCTGGGGAACCACCGCCTGTTTGGCGCTCCTCAACGACGCCGTGAAGAAGGGCGGAGTAATGGCGTCCTCCCATGTGGGCGGACTGTCGGGCGCGTTCATTCCTGTGTCCGAGGATGAGGGTATGATCGCCGCCGCCGCATCAGGCGGGCTGACCCTGCAGAAGCTGGAAGCCATGACTGCCGTTTGCTCGGTTGGGCTGGACATGATCGCTATCCCCGGTGACACCTCCGCTGACGTGATCTGCGGCATCATCGCCGACGAGATCTCCATCGGCGTAGTGAATACCAAGACCACCGCCGTCCGCATCATTCCTGCTTACGGCAAGGGGGTCGGCGACTCGGTCGCCTTCGGCGGCCTCTTGGGCGAAGCCCCCATCATGCCGATCTCTACCGACTCCCCCGCCCGCTTCATCCACCGCGGCGGCCGCATCCCTGCGCCGATCCATAGTTTGAAGAATTAACCAAGGGCGCTGCCCTTGGATCCCGCCAGCCCCTTCTTGAAAGAAGGGGCTGAACCCCCAAGAACTTTATGTAAGGACGGCAAATACTTGCTGTCCACAGCCTGTAGACAAACTTGAATTTGGAAAACTATGGAAACAATTGGCACACCCTCCCGCCGTCGAAGACGGCATCGAGCGGTCTGCACTGAGGCGCGGCGGAAAGGGGATCGCCTCTTCTGCAACGTCCACCACTCTCTACTGGAGAAGGCTTGGGTACCTGTAATACAACAAGACAGCCGCATTCATTGCGACTGTCTTATTTTTCATATGGCTTGGGATCATCGGTGAGCCCCAACAGATAATCCACCGAGGTGTGATACAAGTGAGAAAGACGGATCAGCACGTCGGTCGGGACGTCCCGATGCCCCCGCTCGTAGCGGCTGTATTGGGGTTGCTTCATTTGCAGATAGTCCGCCACAAACTGCTGAGACAGATCGTGATCTTCCCGAAGATCCTTTAGTCGGGGGTAGTAATTATCCATAAATTTTCCTTTTTTATAACTGTTTGGTATTGACATTTTAACACGGATGGTGTATAATATCGTCAAGTTATAACCACGCGGTTATAAAAATATGTTTTGGAGGAAGTAAAAATGACAAACAAACTCAAAAAAATAGCGGCAATGCTCCTGGCGGGAGTGCTGGCGTGTACCGCGCTGGTGGGGTGTTATAATTATAACTCGTCTGGCGGAAGTAATTTCGGCAATACCCAGCAGAGCTCACAGTATGTGGGGTTGTCACCGACGGAAATTGGGGCAGCACTATCGAATGCCGATTCATTTGTGATTACATCGCATGCCACGATGAAAAATGATGCACACGGATTTAGTCAAACTGCTTCTCTTTCAACGCAGGTTGCGGGCAATTTAGTAAAAACATCTGGCACAATAATGGTAGAAAAAGATATAATTGAATATAACTCGTATGCAGATATGAATCAACATACAGTCTACTACAAAGAGGATGGCAATTGGACTTCAGACACTGATGATTCGATAACCCCTGATCGCAGAGAAGAATTTGTGGGTCTTTTGGCCTTTTCGCACGATGCTGAAAACCCGTTCAAGTATATTACTGATTCCTCCAATTATAACCAAATCTCCGATACTCGCTATGAAATGCATGGCAATACATTAAAAGGGAAATTGATGGATGGCAGCGGTACTGCATCTGGTTATATGACCAGTAGCGGTTCCACTTATACTTTCGTGATGACTGGTCAGCAGGATAGTACCGGTACGGTGATAGAACTTACCGTTACCATCGAATTCAAATCTACCAGCGTTACCATACCTGATTCGGTTCGTGGATGACCCCGCACCCCGAAATCCCCCGCTTTCGGGGGATTTCTCTTTTCAGCCATTAGCTCTGTATGAGATTCCGTACCAACAACCTTCGCCGCCCTTGTCAAAGGAGGCGACATTCGTGCAGTGCGTCTATGGGAAGGCGGTATAAATAATTTGACAGGATGAAGGAATAACGGTAGATGCTCGCGCCGACTCTTGGCTCCCTCTGAGGAGGGAGCTCCCGCGAAGCGGGTGAGGGAGAGATACACCAAGCGACATTGACGTCGCTAAGGGTGCGCGCGTGATAACTGACAGTACGGGAGGGTGGAATCCATTTCGCCATCACGCGTTGTTTCGAAAGTGACAGTATGCTTGTACAGCGTATCTCTCCCTCAGTCTCGCAGCCGCGGAAGCCGCTGCTCGACAGCTCCCTCCTCAGAGGGATCCATGATCTGTGCGAACATCTTCTTCT
>CAZFJJ010000225.1:0-3044 GCA_964519075.1 uncultured Lachnospiraceae bacterium | reverse complement strand
GGAGCCCGAGGCGCTGGAGTTGCTATTGAATCAAGAAGATTAAAATTTGGAGGAATTATGGACTTAACGGACAAAGGCATATTATTGGTGATCTCCGGTCCTGCCGGTACCGGCAAGGGCACGGTGGTCAGCAACATTCTGGCACGGTCGGACGACTACGCACTGTCGGTCTCCGCAACCACCCGTGCGCCCCGTAAGGGCGAGGTGGACGGCGTACAGTATCACTTCGTGACCAGAGCGCAGTTTGAGCAGAAGATCGAGGACGGTCTGATGCTGGAATATGCCGAATACGTAGGAAATTATTACGGCACCCCCCGAGAGCGGGTGGACGCTATGCTGGAAGAAGGCATCAACGTCATTCTGGAGATCGAGGTCGTGGGCGCGATGAAGATCAAAAAGCTGATCCCCGACGCAGTCACCGTGCTGCTGCTCCCCCCCGATTACAAAACGCTGGAGGCTCGCCTGCGGGGCAGAGGCACCAATACCGAGGATGACATCCTCCGCCGCTTGGAGCAAGCTAAGCGAGAGGTCGGCAATTTCGCTAACTACGATTACGTCGTCGTAAACGAGGACGGCGCCAGCGATGAGGCGGCTCTGCAGATCATTTCGATCGTGGATGCAGAAAAACACCGCACCGCCCGTAATCTTCATATTCCTGCCGATTTTATGGCAGACTAAACTTCAATGCACGATACACAAGGAGTACACTACTATGATTAAACCCTCTGTTGAAGAACTCACCCAAGGCAAATATAACCGCTTTACGCTGGTACTGGCTACCGCTAAGAGCGCCCGTATGGTCACCGACGAATACATCGCTCAGCGCGAGAAGGCTGAGCAGATGCTGTTGCGCAAGGAGACCGACAAGCCCCTCACCGCCCTGATCCCCAAGGAATATCGGGACGACAAAGCGGTCAAGACCGCCATCCGCCGTCTGCACGCAGGCGACTACGTGATCTCCAACGCACCCAATTCCGACGGTACCGTAGCGGAAGACACCGCTGCCGAAGAAACCGCCGAGCCTATCGCCGACTGAGGTCTGCATTTCTGAACGATTCGGATCCTACGGTCCGAATCGTTGTTTTTCTTCCGTAAAACTACCGAAGGAGGTGCCGTCCGTGGCTTTTTCCACCGCACGGGTCTATCTGATGGGAACTACCTACGCCATCGACCGCCCGTATGAATATTATATTCCCCCCGAGCTCTCCGGCCGCATCCGTCCCGGTCAGATCGTGCTGGTTCCCTTCGGAAAAGCGAACCGCAAGATGACCGCCGTGGTTTGGGCAATCGGCTCAGCCGAAGAGATCGACCGCTTCAAACCGCTTTTGTCGGCAAGAGAGGACATTTTCCTCACCGACGAGGAGATGCGGCTGGCGCTGTTCATCAAAGAACAGACCTTCTGCACCGTGGGCGACGCCATCCGCACCATGCTTCCTCCCGCCGCGCTGACGCCGGTAGCGGAGCGGTATTTCCCGCTGAAAGAAGCGACGGAATCCGCCTCCCTCTCTCCTGCCGTGCGCTTCGTTTTTGCCGACATCCTGCGCACGCCGGGTATCGGCTTTGAGACCCTTAAGGCAAGCCACGGCGACGAGG
Source organism: uncultured Lachnospiraceae bacterium (assembly GCA_964519075.1). Taxonomy (GTDB): domain Bacteria; phylum Bacillota; class Clostridia; order Oscillospirales; family CAG-272; genus CAKSQF01. Next base: position 1,451 of record CAZFJJ010000225.1, on the reverse strand, counting down.
TCTCCGGCATCCTTACGGCTCTTGCCCGCGACGGCTTTATCGAGCGACAGACGAAGCTCAAGGAAGCTACCAATATCGTCTACGAGGAGATCCTCTCGCTCACCGACGACAAGGAGCGGATCGAAGCCGCCAAATCGGGCAAAGGCAGATTGAAGGGCGAGCGCCAGATGGCGCTTCTGACCTATCTGGAGCAAAACGGCAGCGTTCCCTTCTCAGTAGTCAAGCAGGAGCTGAAGATCAACTCCGCACAGGTGAAAGCGCTGAAAGAACGGCGACTGATCACGGTCAAGCGGCAGGAATTACACCGCAATCCTTACCAAACCGCAAACGCTGCGAACGTGCCCGAAGTCAGACTGACCGAGGAACAGGCGAGCGCGCTGTCTACCATCGAAGCACAGCTATACTCGGGCGAACCGAGAGCGGTTCTGCTCCACGGCATCACGGGCAGCGGCAAGACCATGGTCATCAAGTCTGCCATCGACCGCGTACTGGAAGAGGGACGGCAGGTGATCCTGCTGATCCCCGAGATCGCGCTGACCCCCCAGACCGTCTCCATCTTCTGCTCCTTCTATAAGGATCGGGTGGCGGTGATCCATTCGGGTCTTTCTCAAGGAGAGCGGTTCGACGCTTGGCGGAAGATCCGCGCGGGCGAGATCGATCTCTGCATCGGTACCCGATCGGCGGTCTTCGCCCCCTTCCCCAATCTTGGTATGATCGTGCTGGACGAAGAACACGAGCACACCTACAAATCCGAGCAATCTCCCCGCTATCACGCACGGGATATTGCGCGGTTCAGATGCAATTATCACAAATCGCTGATGCTCCTTGCCTCGGCAACGCCGTCGGTGGAGAGCTATTATAAAGCCAAGCAGGGCAAATACACGCTGGTAGAGCTGAAGGGACGGTTTGGCGGCGCCAATCTTCCCGAAACGGTGATCTGCGATCTACGGCTGGACAGCCAGAACGGCACGCCGTCGCCGATAGGCAGCATCCTCGCAGACGGGCTGGCAAGTGCCTTGGCAAACGGCGAGCAGTCCATCCTCTTCGTCAACCGACGGGGATATAACAACTTCCTCTCCTGCCCGCTCTGCGGGAAAGTGGTGCTCTGCCCCCACTGCTCGGTGTCTCTGACCCGTCACAATCGGGATCGCCATCACCGTGCGCCCTACCTTAGCTGTCACTACTGTGGCTATCAGGAAATCGTGCCCACCAAATGCCCCGAATGCGGCGCGGATTCCTTCCAATATATGGGCTTTGGCACCCAGAAGGCGGAGGAAGAGATTGGCACACGCTTCCCCAAGGCGAAGATCCTGCGGATGGATGCAGACACCACCTCTGCAAAATTCTCCTACGATCAGATGCTGGAGGATTTTCGCGGCGGCAAATCGGACGTTCTCATCGGCACGCAGATGGTGACCAAGGGTCACGATTTCCCCCGCGTCACACTGGTG
>CAZFJJ010000224.1:0-3072 GCA_964519075.1 uncultured Lachnospiraceae bacterium | reverse complement strand
ATACCTGCCATAAAGAGCAGGAAGAAGAGCAGAGCGAACAGATCCTGCAGTGAGTAGCGCAGACGGGTCATACGGGTGCGACCCGCGCCGCCGTGATAACAGCGGCATTCCATCGCAGTGGCAAGATCGTCGGCGCGGCGAATGGAAGAGACGAACAGCGGGATGAAGATGGGGATCAGCGCCTTTGCACGGGAGAGCAGGGAGCCGGTTTCGAAATCGGCACCCCGCGCTTTCTGAGCGGCCATGATCTTGTCGGTCTCCTCGATCAGTGTAGGAATGAAGCGCAGGGCAATGGTCATCATCATGGCAAACTCGTGGACGGGCACCTTGATCTTCTTCAGCGGCGAGAGCATCTGCTCCAGACCGTCGGTGAGGGCGATGGGAGAGGTGGTGTAGGAGATCAGCAGAGTGGTTCCGGTCAGCAGTGCGGTGACGCGGAGCGCCATCGACACGGCGTAGACGATGCCGCCCGAGTAGATGTGGATGAAGTAGAAGTTGACCAGCTCGGTGCCTTCTTTCACCCAAAAAAGGTTCAGCACCGTAGTGAAGAGAATGATCCAGCGAAGGGGTTTCAGGGATTTCAGCACCGTTTTCATAGGAATCTGCCCCAGCGGCACCAGTAAAAAGGCCGCCAGCGTTAGGATCGCCACGGTGATCAGATTGTTTGCGAAGAAGATGGTGACGATACAGAGCAGAGTCAGGATCAGCTTCATTCGCGGATCCAACTTGTGCAGGGGCGAATTTCCGGGGAAATACTGTCCTAACGTGATGTCCTTCAGCATTCCGCCGCCCCCTCTCGTTGCAGCCTTTCCTTCAGCGCGCGGAGTGCGGCTTCTGCACCTGCCACGGTGTAGAGATTGTCGGGCAGATCGTAGCCGCGGCGGCGCAACTCGCTTGCCAGATGGGTCACTTCGGGAACGTCCAGACCGATGGAGCAAAGCAGATCCGCATTACGGAAGATCTCGTCGCGGCTTCCTGAAAGGAGCAGGCGGCTGTCGCTCATCACCAGAATATCCTCGGCGTAGCGCGCCATATCCTCCATGGAGTGGGAAACGATGATGACGGTGGCGCCGGTCTGATCCCGATAGCGGAGCAGTCCGCCGAAGATCTCCTCGCGACCTGCGGGGTCAAGCCCCGATGCCGGCTCGTCCAGGATGAGGATGGGCGGGCGCATGGCCATCACTCCTGCGATGGCGACCCGTCGCTTCTGACCGCCCGAGAGATCGAAGGGCGATTTTGCCAGCAGTTCGCGGTCAAGTCCTACGAAATCCGCCGCTTCCAGCGTGCGTGCGGTGATTTCCTCGGGGGAGAGCTTTTGATTTTTCGGTCCGTAGCCGATGTCCTTGGCAACCGTCTCCTCGAACAGCTGGTATTCGGGGTATTGGAAGACCAACCCTACCTTGAAGCGTGCGTCGCGGAGGGCTATTTTATCAGAGAAAATGTTTACACCGTCCAGCAGAACCTCGCCTGAAGAGGGGGTGAGCAGACCGTTCATCATCTGCACCAGGGTGGATTTTCCGCTGCCGGTGTGACCGATGATGCCGGTGATGCTACCCTCGCGGATGACGGCGGAAAGGTCGTTTACCGCCTGTCTGGCAAAGGTCGTACCGCCGCTGTAGGTATAAGAGAGATGTTTGAGTTCCAGTTTCATCTTGATCTACCAAGGTACCGACCCCGTGGGGGTCGATCCTTTCTGTGGGAATGATTGCTTGGTTAAGAGTTTAGCCACCGCTCGACGGCGTCGGCTCCCTCTGCGGGAGTCAGCGGGATGTCGGACAGCTCCAGTCGTGCGGCAAGCTCGGTGGCTTGCGGAACGGCAAGTCCCAGCGCGAACAGCTCGTCCACCTTTGCGAAGACTTCCCGGGGAGTTCCGTCCATCTGCACTCTGCCGTCGTCGATGACCACCACGCGGTCGGCGCGGACGGCCTCGTCCATGTTGTGGGTGATGAGCAGAACGGTGATGCCCCGCTCGCGGTTGAGCTTTTCGATGGTGGCCATTACCTCCGCGCGCCCGCGGGGATCCAGCATGGCGGTGGACTCGTCGAAGAGGATGCAGTCGGGGAGCATGGCGATGACGCCCGCGATGGCGATCCGCTGCTTCTGACCGCCGGACAATTTATGGGGCGCGTGACGGGCGTATGCGGTCATATCCACGATCTCCAGCGCCTCGTCCACTCGGCGGCGGATCTCGGCGGGATCGATGCCCAGATTTTCGGGGCCGAAGGCCACGTCCTCTTCCACCACGGTGGCGACCAGCTGGTTGTCGGGATTCTGAAAGACCATCCCCACGTTCTTTCGCAGGGCGATGATTTCCTCCTCGGTCAGCTCTGCGTGCACCGCTTTTCCGTCGATGACGATAGAACCGTCGGAGGCTTCCAGCACCAAGTTGAGGAGCTTGGCAAAGGTGGATTTGCCCGAGCCGTTGCGCCCGAGGATCGCCACGAACTCGCCCTTCTCAAAGGAAAGGGAGACCCCGTGGAGCACCGGTTGAGGATCATCCTCGTCTGTATAAGTGAAGGATAAGTTGGTAGTTTCAATAAATGGCATGGTTTTGACGCGGGAAGGGAGAAACCATCTCAAACGCCGAAGCTTTCTCCCTTCCCGCACCCATCCCTTTTCCTTGGCTGAGTCGGTGCATACTATTGAGGTGGTAATTATAAATTAGGGGTATGATATACGGTTCGTCTCAAGAATCCATCCAGCAAAATTGCATAGCAATTTTGCTGTTAGAAAGTTCTTGAAGGGGGCTGGGGAAACTTCTTTCAAGAAATTTCCCCGGCGTCTCCCTCCCATCTTGCAGCCGCGCCGCAGGGGAGGGGCGCACCGGTGACGGTGACGGGGAGTCCCACCTCATCGCAGACGGTCTTGCCGCCAAACTTCGGGGCGAGGGTGAGATTTAAGAGATAGCCCATCGTAGAGGGGGAGAGTCCGGTGGTGTAGCTGTTGACCAGGAAGAAGAGGGGATCGTCCGACAGCACCCTCACGCAGAGGGAGACAAAATCGTGGATGTTCTCCTCCAGCTTCCACAGCTCGCCGGTGGGACCGCGACCGTAGGAGGGCGGATCCATGATC
>CAZFJJ010000223.1:2011-3097 GCA_964519075.1 uncultured Lachnospiraceae bacterium | reverse complement strand
TCCGCTAGGCGCCGCAAGGCGTGCGGGGGTTCAAATCCCTCCATCTCCGCCAGAAAACGACAAGTTTCGACAGAAACTTGTCGTTTTCAGTTATATTCGCCTTACGGCGAGTTATATTGGCTGCGCCGGTTATATTTGCTTCGCAAGTGATATTGGGCTTCGCCCGGTTTTAAGGGCGAATATAATATCACTGAAACCGCAGGTTTCAATATCACTCTTTTGGAAAACATCTCGTCTGCGACGAGGTATTCCAAAATGTGTGGTGTTTTAATACAACTTGCAACTGTTTCGTACGGTGGTGGTGTAGTATAATGCAATCGGGCACAACTGAGTGAAAGGGAGTTAATCGGTGGGGTGTGGTATAACGATGAACGAACAGAACAAGACCGCTTCGGAAAAAGCGGACGAGGCAAGACGCGCCTATCACAAAGCGTGGAGAGACCGAAACCGCGACAAGATCAGACAGTACAACAAACGCTATTGGGAGAAAAAAGCCCAGCAGTCAGAATCAGAAAAAGGAGGTACAACACATTGACCGGTAACATCAAAACAGACGAACGCATCGTACTTCGCCCCGAAGAGGCGGCGCAGCTCATCGGGGTATCGAAGCCCACGATGTACGCCCTGTGCAGACGCAAGGATTTCCCCGCCATTCGCTTGGGACGGGTGATCCGCATCCCCCGCTCGGGGCTGGAGCGCTGGCTCAACGAGCAGGCATCGGGAGAGGGTGATGAGAGATGAGCAAGCCTGAAGAAGGAACTGCAGCGAAGAAAGATTGCTATATGCCGCTTTTTTTCGACTGGGTAGATCCGCTAGATGTATTGCCTGCAGATGAATTCAAGGCAATAATATTAGCAATGGTAAGGTATTACAAAGATGATGTCGAGCCGCCGGAATTTGACGGGGCAGCATATATTATTAGGTCTTTTGTTTTCCCTCAATTAAGCCGTCACAAAGCAGTAGTGAAAGCGAGAGCGGAGGCTGGCAGCAAGGGCGGTCAAAACAATCGTAAGCAAAATCAAGCAAATCAAAAGCAAACGGAAACTATAAATACAAATACAAATACAAGTACAAGTACAAATACAA
>CAZFJJ010000223.1:0-1911 GCA_964519075.1 uncultured Lachnospiraceae bacterium | reverse complement strand
TACAAGTACAAGTACAAAACCCCTCTCCCGCTTCGCGGAGTTTTGGGCGGTCTATCCGAAGAAGATCGGAAAGGCGACTGCTCAAAAGTCATGGGACAAGCTCGCTCCCGACGATGCGCTGTGCGATGCCATCCTGTCGGCGGTGGAGGCGCAGAAATGCTCCCAGCAATGGACGAAGGACGGTGGGCAGTACATACCCAATCCCACCACCTGGCTCAATCAGCGGCGTTGGGAGGACGAGCTATCACCCATTCCGCTGACAGATATGGGAGAGGGATCGCCCGATTACACCGATCCCGGCAGATATGAAAATATGAGTATGGAGATTTAACAGATGGACGACAGAATGAACGGATTTCAATCAACGATCACAGCAGAAGGAACGCCCTTTCAGACGGTCATCTTCGAGACCGATCAGCTTTGCCCGATCTGCGGCGAAAAGCTACTGAGAGGACGCAGTATCTTCGGCGAACACGCGATTATGTGCAAATGCGAAGAGGAGAAGCTCCGGCGAGAAAAGGCAGAGCGGCTCGCTAAGGGGCAGAGACTTGCCCGAGAGCAGATGCAGAAAAACGCGGGGCTTGGAAAGCGATGGGTCGGCAAGACCTTCGCTAATTTCTCCCCACGATCGGGGCAACTGGAAGCATATAACGTCATCAGCGGATGGGCGGCGGCATATGATCCCAAGAAAACCACCCGGGGGCTGCTGCTCTGCGGCACGGTGGGAAGCGGAAAAACCCATCTGGCGGCAGCCGTGGCGAATGCCGTGATCTCGGGTCTGCGTATTGAAGAGCGTGAAGCGGAAGAGGCGGGGAAGCTTGGCAGATACGAAAAAGACGCCATTCCGTTGATTTTTGTTTCCACGGTGGATCTGCTGTCCCGTCTGCGGAGCAATTTCGATAAAAAAAGCACCGACCGAGACGGTGATCTGATGGAGCGAGTGAAGAGTGTTCCGCTGTTGATCTTGGACGATTTTGGCGCAGAAAAGGGATCGGAGTGGGTGAGTGAGAAGCTGTTTGAGATCATCAATCACCGCTATTCCGAAGAGCTTCCTACCATCATCACCACCAACGCTACGCCGGAAGAGCTGAAAAAGCAGGTGGGCGACCGAACCTTCGACCGGATTAAGGAAATGTGTGTAATGATCGGCGTTACCGGCGCATCCAACCGCAGGGCTGCAACGGTAGAGCAGATTTGGATGGTGTAACCGATGCCAAAGGCATTTCTTTGCCCTTATTTCAAGCGTATCCGCCCGGCGAGCAAAATCAATCCGGAACGGGCAGTCTGCGATGACGGCACTACCAGATTCAAGGATGCACAGATGAAGCGGGAAATGCTTCTCGGTTATTGCGCTCTGGACTATCAGAAGTGCACCAAGTATCAGCTGCTCACGGCGTACTACGAGCGGGAAAATCAAAAGCGGAGGGAGTGATCCCTCTGCTTTGAGGCAGACAAAACTTGCACAAAACTTATACAAGAATCGTGAGCAAAACTTGAGCAAAACTTATGCAGAAATCCGCTCTTCCGGCGGTGCGATTCGGGAGAGGGAACGAAACAGTTGGAAGGCATATTCCGCAGTTGGTCTCGGGTCATCGGCTTGCTTGGGGTGAATTTGCTTGCGGCTCATTTTACCGCCTCCTTTCCCTTATATTCGCTGCACGTTCGCGGATCAGCGAAGCGATGGCTTCGCGTCTGTTGGGTGGTAACTGCTTGTAAGCCAGCAGGATCTTGGCGATCAGCTCGCCTCTGGTGTCGGTGGTGGTGCGGCTTTGGGTAGTCATAATTTTTTTCCTAACTCTTGATTTTCGGGGCGGACTGTGCTATACTATAGTCGCCCGGTTATGTGTTTATTCTGTGGCTTGCCCTTCGGGGCGTCCCCCTCCGAGTTGCCGCTCGGAGAGGGGATTTTTT
>CAZFJJ010000222.1:0-3100 GCA_964519075.1 uncultured Lachnospiraceae bacterium | reverse complement strand
TATCCTTGAAATGCACGCAGTCGATGCGGCCGACAAGGGCTTGGAAGTAGTCGGCCACGTCTGCGCCGCCGTACTGAAGCCAATAGGTGTCTACGGTGATGCCGATCTCCTCGGGAGTAGTGCGCTCGATGAGGGAGAGCAGACGGGTCTTGCCGTCCGCACCGCGGTTCATCTCCTCGTAGTGATTGTGGTACATAAACTTCGCTCCCGCAGGCGCGAAGACCTTCCCCAGCTTGTGCGCCGCTTCTACCAGACGGTCAAGATCGGCTTCCTCACGGAGTCCGTTGTAGTAGCCGATGCCGATGTAGTCACATCCAAAGGTCTTGTGCTCGGCAAGCACCGTCTCGGGCGACTCCAGCATACGGTCAAAGGAGGTGTGGGTGATGGCACAGGTCAGACCGTTTTTGTCAAGCTCCACCTTTAGCCAGGCAGGATCGTAGGTGCAGGTGCCCGACACCTGCACCGTGGTGTAGCCGATGTCGGCCACCTTTGCCAGTGTATTTGAAAAATCCTCGGGGGTTTTGCAAAAATCCCGCAGGGTGAACAGTTGCGCTCCGATCTTCATATCGTGCCTCCTGAAAGGTTTTTTCTTTATTGTACCACACTTTGAAAAAAATTTCAATAAAATTCCGAAAAAGGGTAGTCTTTTTTGGGAATGTGTGCTATAATAAGTCCGATTACAATTTTTTCTGCTTATCATCGGATCTATAACTGTGAGGTGAATGAAATGATCCCCTATGACGCCCATACGCATAGCCGCTTCTCCTTCGACGCCGATCCTGCCGCAACGCTGGACGCGGTCTGCGAATCTGCTATCGCCAAAGGCATCACCCATCTGGCTCTGACCGACCATTATGACATCAATGCCGTTCTGGACGGCATCTATACATACGATATCTCCGCCGCCAAAGACGCAATGGAGGAGGCCAAGGAAAAATTCGGCAATCTGCTGACACTTTCCTGGGGTATCGAGCTGGGTTCTGCGACCCAATATCCTGAGGAAGCGGAAGCTTTCCTGAAAAAGCACAAATTTGAGACCGTCGTGGGCTCCACCCACTACATGACCGGCTGCGACGACTTCGCCTACTGGGATATGAAGAATATCTCCCGCGAAGACTTTTCAGAGGCGTGGCTCCTCTACCTCGCCGAGCTGACCCGAATGTGTGAGCTGGGGCATTCCGATATTCTCGCCCACATCACCTATCCCGTCCGCTACTATATCCGCGCCGGACACGAGTTCGATCTCTCCTTCTGCCGCGACGAGCTGGCGAATCTGCTGACCACCGCCATCGACCACGGAATGCTGCTGGAGGTCAACACCTCGGGCTACCGTCAGGGAATGGGAGGTCCCCTCCCCGAGGCTTCGGTGATCGAGCTGTACAAGGATCTGGGCGGCAGACTCATCTCCATCGGCTCGGACGCTCATACCCCCGCCGATATCGGTGCAAACTACAGGGAAGCCGAGGCTCTGCTCCGCTCGCTGGGCATGAACAAGATCGCTTTCATCCAGAATCATTCGATTCTGACCCATACCATCTGACGAAAGGAATCCATCCATGAAAGAAATTCTGAAAATGCTGGAGGATGACGCGCGCCTGACTCCCGAGCAGATCGCCATCATGACCGAAAAGGACACCGGCGACATCAAGCGCGCCATTGAAGAATACGAGCAGAATGGCACCATCGTTGCCTACAAAGCCCTCATCGACTGGGATCAGACCGACCGCGAGTACGTCAGTGCCGTCATCGAGCTGAAGGTCGCTCCCCAGCGCGACCGCGGCTTTGACGTGGTAGCCGAGAAGATCTACAATTATCCCGAGGTAAAGAGCCTTTACCTGATGTCGGGCGGCTTTGACCTGCTGGTCATCATCGAGGGCAGAACCATGCGGGAGGTGGCACAGTTCGTCGCCGCCAAGCTGGCTCCAATTGAAGCAGTTCTTTCCACCGCGACCCACTTCGTACTCCGTAAATACAAGAACAACGGCGTGGTCTACGAGGCTCCCGAAGTAGATGAACGAGGCAACGGCTCCTTATGATGCAATATGAATCCATCCTCTCCAAAACCGTTCAGGATATCGCTCCCTCGGGGATTCGGAAATTCTTTGATCTTCTGGACGATCTGAAGGGCGTTACCGCCCTCACCGTAGGGCAGCCCGACTTCGTCACCCCCTGGCACATCCGTGAAAAGGCGATCGAGTCGCTGGAGCAGGGACGCACCTACTATACCTCCAACGCAGGTCTGCTTCCGCTGAGACAGGAGATCGCCGCATATATGGAGCGTCGCTTCGACCTGCGCTATAACCCCAAGGACGAGATTATCGTTACCGTGGGCGGCTCCGAGGCGATTGATCTTGCCGTCCGCGCCTGCGTAAACCCGGGCGACGAGGTCATCGTGCCCCTGCCCTCCTTCGTTTGCTACGGACCTATCGTGTCTATGGCGGGCGGCGTGCCGGTCTATCTGCCCTTGAAGGCGGAGAACGATTTCAAGCTCACCGCAGCGGAGCTGGCGAGCGTCATCACGCCCAAGACCAAAATGGTGGTGCTCCCCTTCCCCAACAATCCCACCGGCTCCATCCTTACCGAGGAGGAGCTGAAGCCTATCGCAGATCTGCTCCGTGACACCAACATCCTCGTCCTCTCCGACGAGATCTACGCCGAGCTGACCTACGGCAGACAGCACGCATCCATCGCAAGTCTGCCCGGTATGCAGGAGCGCACCGTCATTGCCAGCGGCTTTTCCAAGGCCTACGCCATGACCGGCTGGCGAATGGGCTACACCCTCGCCCCCCGCGAGATCACTACCCAGATGTACAAGATCCATCAGTACGCCATCATGTGCGCGCCTACCGCATCCCAGTATGCGGCCATCGAGGCGATGCGGAACGGCGACGAGGACGTTGCCTATATGCGGGACGAGTACGATCGCCGCCGCAAGCTGATCGTGAAGGGACTCCGCGACATCGGCATCCCCTGCTTCGAGCCCGAGGGAGCCTTCTACGTCTTCCCCGAGATCGGCAAGTTTGGCCTCTCCAGCGAGGACTTCTGCACCCGTCTGCTCTACGAAAACAACGTAGCCATCGTTCCCGGCACCGCATTCGGT
>CAZFJJ010000221.1:0-3105 GCA_964519075.1 uncultured Lachnospiraceae bacterium | reverse complement strand
TTCCAATTGGACAGAACCTTGTTGATATAAGGCATCGAGGGCGCACCGGTGGCATCCACCGACACCTCGTAGGCAATTTTCAGCAGCTCCGGCTTGATATTCCACTTCACCCATTGGGCGAGGAACTTGCTCTCCCGATCGGTAAAGGAGCGCTTCCCCGCTCCCGCCAGGGTGCGGTAGTAGCCGCCCAGATCGGCCGCCGCCTCCAGCTCGCCCAGACGGTCGCCCAGCGCGTCCACGTTGTCGATGCCCTCGTTGTAGAGCGAGCGCGCCAGCTTATCCAAATAGGGGACGCTGGCCTTGCCGATCTTCTTACAGTAGTAGCAAAGCAGTAATATGTATTCGCAGTCCAGGCGGAAATATTCGGTCAGTGCCATCACCTTGTTGATCTCGGTGGGGTTGAACAGCTTGCCGAAAATGTTTTGGCACTCGTCCATCATGCCCGACAGCTCGCCGTTTTCGGCGAAGATGCGCTCGATCTCCCGGGCAGTGTAGTGAGGCGCACCGTCATCGCTGCGGACGATGGTCACGCTGGCACGGGGCGCCTCTGCCTCGGGCGTCTCCACTGCAGGTGCCGCCTCGGGCACAGTAGGAGCAGTGACGGGTGCGGGCATCGTCTCTGCGGCCAGTTGCTGCTTCAGCTCGCTCTTTTTCAGCACGCCCGCACCTCGCCAGAACTGGATCGCACCGGTCACCGCCTCGGTCGTCAGCCCCAGACGGTCGGCAATCGCCTCGGTATCGAAGACGGTGCGGGTCTGCGGGTCGCACAGGCAAAGCAACACCTTCAGCTCCGCCTCGTCGGCTTGCGGCATCTTTTCCAGCACCGCAGCAGGGAGCGTCAGCACGTCTGTGCCGTAGAGCAGGTCAATTTTCAGTTTCTTCATCGGTCTGCTCCTTTGCATGGATCTCGTAACAGAGGGTCATCAGCAGATCGCCCAAATGGACGTTCTCCACCGCTACGCTCTCCGGAACGTCCAGATCCTCGCCGGTAAAGTTCCAAATCCCTTTAATTCCCAGCAAGGAAAGCTGCTCGGCGGTTCTGCGGGCAACGCCTCGGGGAACCGCCAGGGCGGCGATGGAAGGCTTCCACTCCCGGCAGAAGTCGGCCAGCTTATCCAAGGGAAGGACGGTATACTCGCCCACTTCGGTGCCGATCGTATCGGGATCGCTGTCAAAAATGCCCTTTAGATGGACGCCCCGCCCCACGAAGGTGGTGCCGGTGGCAAGGGCTCTGCCCATATTGCCCGCGCCCACGATGATGGCAGAGTAGGACTCGCCCACGCCCAGAATGTCGCCGATGGCTTTATATAAATTTTTCACATTGTATCCGTAGCCCTGCTGACCGAAGCCACCGAAGCAGTTGAGGTCTTGACGGATCTGCGAAGCGGTGACGTTCATCAGCCGCGCCAGCTCGCCCGAGGAGATCCGCAGGATGTCCTGGGAGAACAGCTCTCTCAGATAGCGGTAGTAGCGGGGCAGGCGGGCGATGACCGCCTTGGATACGGGTGTGGTAGTATTCTTGTTTTGCATGAAATAACTCCAGTGAGTGAGTTTTTGGGGATTTTGGAAAATGGATCGGTGCGAGTGTTTGCACACCGAAGGCTCCCTCCGGGAGGGAGAGCCTTGGGTGTGTTCGCCCCTACAAATGTATCGGAAACTATTTCCTCGCGCGACAAGTATTTGTCGCGCTTTTATATAAGTTCTTGGAGGTGCAGGAACCTTCTTGTAAGAAGGTTCCTGCCGAGGTTTGGGGTGGAACCCTAAGAATCACAGACTCTTCAGCGTATCCATTACGTACTGCGAGAACTCGGCGCAGGTGCAGCCGGTATCTCTGCCGGTGATGGTCAGCTTCTTCTCTTCGAACATACAGATGTCCAGTGCGCGAGAGAGCTTGTCAGACTCTGCCTGATAGCCGATGTGGGAGAGGAGCAGAACGGTAGCGCGGAGCATAGAGCAAGGATCGGCGTACTGTGCGCGGCCTTCCTTCACCATTCTGGGCGCGGAGCCGTGGATGGCTTCGAACATGGCATAGCGGTCGCCGATATTCGCAGAGCCGGCAGTTCCTACGCCGCCCTGGAACTCGGCAGCCTCGTCGGTGATGATGTCACCGTACAGATTGGGCAGGATGAAGACCTTGAAGTCGCGGCGGCGCTTTTCGTCCACCAGCTTGGCGGTCATGATGTCGATAAACCACTCATCGGTGGTGATCTCGGGGTATTCCTTGGCCATCTCTTCGCACAGCCGCAGGAACTTGCCGTCGGTGGTCTTGATGACGTTGGCCTTGGTGACGATGGAAACGCGGTTCTTGCCGTTGGCGCGAGCGTACTCGAAGGCAAGACGGGCGATACGGTTGGTACCCTCGGTGGTGGTCACTACGAAGTCCATGCCCAGATCTTCGGTCACGTGGATGCCCTTGGAGCCGACGGCGTAGCCACCCTCAGTGTTCTCGCGGAAGAAGGTCCAGTCGATGCCCTTTTCGGGAACCGATACGGGACGCACGTTGGCGTACAGATCCAGCTCCTTGCGCATTGCCACGTTGGCAGACTCGATGTTGGGCCAGGGATCGCCTGCGCGGGGCGTGGTGGTGGGGCCCTTCAGGATCACGTCGCAGGACTTCAGCTCTGCCAGAACGTCGTCGGGGATGGCTTTCATATGCTCCACGCGGTTCTCGATGGTCAGACCGTCGATGACCTTGAACACGATCTTGCCCTTCTTGACCTCGTCAGCCAGCATATCGGTGAGGACGGTCTGTGCAGCCGCGGTGATAGTGGGGCCGATACCATCGCCGCCGCAAATGCCGATGACGATCTGATCCTTCTTGGTATAGTCTACTGCTTCGCCTGCGGCGTTGATGCGGTCAACCCGCTCCAGCTGCTCGGACAGCAGCTTCTTAAAATGCTCGGCAGCTGCCTCAATTTGTGCTTCGTACTTCATAATTTAGGTACTCCTTTGAACTTGGATGATATATTGTCTCGATCGGGAGTGCCGATCGGGGTGAACGTTTGGTTTGTCTATTTTGACAGGGTTATTCGTGCAATATTTTGGTGTGGAAAAGTGAGCTGACTATTCCACACTCCCCACAGGGTTTTCCACAGCAGATGGCGC
>CAZFJJ010000220.1:0-3111 GCA_964519075.1 uncultured Lachnospiraceae bacterium | reverse complement strand
ACGAAGTTCCCTGTCAAGTATCGCTTGCTTGACAGGGATTCTTTGGGTTTGCTATAATAAAGAAAAAGGAGGATGAAGCAAATGTTCAATTTAGACCGATTTGGAAGTTACATTACAGAACAGCGCAAAAACGCAGGGCTCACACAGAGGCAAGTTGCTGAAAGTCTGTCTATTTCGCCGCAAGCGGTTTCTCTGTGGGAGCGTGGCGAGACATTCCCGACCGTCGATATTCTTACGCAACTCGCCGCACTTTACTCGGTTAGTCTCGACGCACTGGTCGGTTCGGCAGAGCTCAGTGAACGCGAAGAAAAGATCGTTCGCGAGATCGCACAGGCTTCGCCCGAAGAGATCGCCTCACTCATTCGGGAAGGGAGGCTCTCCGCTGTCGATCTGCTGAGCTGTTCGCCTTTTCTCAAAACATCAACCCTTTCGATCATCTGTGCACAGCTGGGGCACTTCGGACTGGATATTTCCTACCTGACACTGATGCACGAGTTCATCATGTCAGAAGAATATGTCGATATGGTAGCAAATTCCGATTTTAACAAACTCGACAAGCGTGTTTTTAGGCAATTTTGCAGGTTTATCAGTGGCGACAGCTTAATGAGCTTCTTCGGGCGCATTTTGTACGGCGAATTTGACTACGAATACCTCATTATCATTCTTCGAACGATGCCTTACTTTATCCCCGACTCTCTGATCGAAGCCGCCGTTATCGAAGGTGCTCTGCCTGAGATATTCCTTGATTACAGGCTTAACAGCTATGTGCTCTCGATTGACTGCAAGGATGAGGAAAACTAAGCAAAATAGCGATATTTAGGTTAGAATTGCCGGAATATCGCTGTTTTGATGCTCTATTTGCGAAATAGTGTTGGTGAACGTACGGGGGTTACTATCCTCTTTATTTTTATATGATCATCTATCCCATTACTTCCTGATCCGGCGAGGGTCTGAGCGCACTGATGGATTAAGTGAGAGGCATTCATCACTCATGAATCGGAATATTAAAATTCTGTAAACTCTCTGAAATAGCTATTGACAAAACTCTGAAAATAGTATAAAATGATAGTACAAAGTCAAAATGAAAGAGGGTAGTACCATGAAGAAACTCTGTTTGATTCTGATCCTTAGCCTGTTCGTCTGCCTGTTGGCATCCTGCAGCGGCGACGAAAGCTATGACGAAGTGCCCACGGTAGGCGACTCCGCCTCTCCCGACGCATCCTACGGCAACAGCACCGAGGTCAGCGATACGGTGGTGAAGGACGATACTACCGTCAGCTCCTCCGGTCGCAAGCTGATTCGCAACGTGACCCTGAACGTGGAGACCAAGGGCTACGATTCGCTGATCGCCGATCTGAACGCCAAAGTGTCGGCGATGGGCGGCTATATCGAATCTTCTTCCATTGGCGGCTCAGCCTACGAGTCTGAGCGGAGCGAGCGACGGGCCACCATCACCTATCGCATTCCCTCTGATCAGCTGGACACCTTCCTTGCCCACGTGGGCGAAAACTGCAACGTTACCTCGCGCAGCGAGCAGGCACAGGACGTAACGCTGAACTACGTAGATCTGGAAAGTCGTATCAAGACGCTGGAAGCCGAGCGGGACGCGCTCCTTGCCATGCTGGAGAAGGCAGAGACCACCTCCGAGATGCTGTCCATCCGTGAGCAGCTGAACGAAGTCATCTACCAGTACGAGTCCGCAACCGCACAGCTCCGTGCGCTTTCCGAGCAGGTAGATTACAGCACGGTTGCTATGACCGTTACCGAAGTGCTGGAATACACCGAACCCGTGGAAGAGGACACCCGCACCCTGGGGGAGAAGGCAAGTGACGGTTTCGTTCGCTCTTGGAAGGACATCGGCAACGCGTTTGCCGTATTGGGCGCGTTCCTTTGGATCAACTCGCCCTATCTGCTCCTTTTGGGCGTAATCTTCGGTGGCGGAGGCTGGATCCTCTACCTGTGCCTGACCCGCACGCAGCGGGCGGCCAAACGGATCTCCAAGCGCGCAAAGCAGGAGAACGAGCTCAAGAAGTAATCGAACGCCCCAAACCGCCGCGGCGGTTTGGGGCGTCGTCGAGAATCCGAATGGTCTTTGCGAGATCGGTTGATAACCGGAGTAAGCGGTTTGCAATCGCGTCGTTGAGGTCGTTTCTCCATCTTTTTCGCAAATCTCTTGACAGGTTTTCGGAAATGTGGTACACTAAAGTCAACGAAGAATTTTAAGGAGGCATTATTATGCTGCTAAACGGAAAAGTTGCCATCGTCACGGGCGGAACCCGTGGCATCGGCTACGCGATTGTAAAAAGATTTTTGGAAGAGGGTGCTACCGTATCGGTCTGGGGCTCCCGCGAGGAGAGCGTTACGAAAGCGCTGGCTGCCCTGAAGGCGGAGAATCCCGACTGGAAGGTAAACGGCTTCTGGCCCAGCCTCACCGACCCTGACGCAGTTGCCGAGGCGGTTGAAAAAGTAAAGGAAGCATTCGGAAAGGTGGACGTGCTGGTCAATAACGCAGGCGTGTCGGCAAGAGATTCCATCTACGCCTATAACCCCGAGGATTTCAAGAAGACCATCGACCTGAACCTGAACGCGGTGTTCTACTGCTCTCAGGCGGCGGCGAAGATCATGAAGGAGCAGGGCGGCGGCGTGATCCTGAACACCAGCTCCATGGTCAGCCTCTACGGTCAGCCCGCAGGCTCGGCGTATCCCGCCTCCAAGTTCGCGGTGAACGGTCTGACCCACTCCCTTGCCCGCGAGCTGGGCAGAGACAACATCCGTGTCAACGCGGTGCTTCCCGGCGTGACCGCTACCGACATGGTTGCGGCGCTCCCCGAGCAGATGGTAGCGGCTATCAGCAAGACTATCCCCCTGGGCAGAGTGGGTACGCCCGAGGAAGTGGCCAACGCATTCGTTTTCCTGGCCAGCGATATGGCGTCCTACATCACCGGCGCGCTCCTCTCCGTAGACGGCGCAGCGATGACTTAAAAGGAACAGCTTAGGGGAACATCTTGCAAGAAGTTCCCCTAAGAACCCTTCCGAAACTTTTGAACAAGCCGACGTGGGATGTTCGATGATAGGCGAACTCCCGGACTTCTGCGAAGCAGAATGTCCATT
>CAZFJJ010000219.1:0-3131 GCA_964519075.1 uncultured Lachnospiraceae bacterium | reverse complement strand
TCATGGCGTTCCAGCGCGATAACGGGCTGGACGTGGACGGAATCGCCGGGAAGGATACGATTGCGGCTCTCTTTACGAGGAAAAAAATCACGCACAACCGATTACTGGTTGTGCGTGATTTTTGTGATCAAACCGAAGTATTTTACTGTAAAAAACAGTAAGGTGTTCGACTTTGATAGATTTGGTGGATCCGAGGGGAATCGAACCCCTGTCCGAAAACCGATCCATATAACCTTCTCCGGGTGCAGTCTGTTCTTTAGAATTCCCCCGCACTGCCGTCAGCAGACAGACTGCAGTGAAGGGTAGCCACTTTGTGCGTGATCGGTACAGTGGCGGACTGCCGATGCACGTTCATCGCTGAGTGACGCCCAAGCCGAGGTCGCGATACTCCTCGGGAGGACGGGCGGCAATTAGGCCGCGGCACTGCCATCGAAAGCCCCTTGTAAAAGGGGCGTCGATTATGCAGCCATTGCTACGGTATTATCGTTAGCGTTTAATTTTAAGTTAGGTGGTTTTAAGAGTCGCCCGGCTCTACCCGCTTATCATACTTCAGAGTCCCCGTCGAAACCTTTACGGACCCATACGACCCTCTTATTGTAGCACATAAGAGGGATTTTTGCAAGAGGAAATTTGTCGGCAAATGCACTTTTGCGGAAAATTATTCGCAGATCGGCTTGCCGTTGACCGTCATACCCGTTGCGTCTACGTTTTCCAGCTTCGCGCCTCGCATAGAGCAGTTTTTGAAAACCGCGTCGTTCAGTTCAACGTTTTCAAATCCTGCGCCGTTCAGCTCCACACAGCCGAACCGAGCGCGGTTCATACACAGCCCGCCGAAGGAGGAATCGCTCAGATTAATGTTTCCGAAGGTGGCGCTTGCAAGATTGATGTCGTCGAACTTAGCAGAGCTCATATTGATGTTGTGGAAGCTGACGCCCGCCAGATTCAGATCGTCGAATACTGCTCCCGGCAGGGAAGCGCACCGCAGTTCAAAAGCCTTCTCTTCGATGGCGGGCGAACTCACTTCGGGCATCTCACCGATGAAGGTGACCGTCTCGTCAAAGGGCTTGCGGTCGCGCAGGACGGCAGGCGAGGAGGGAACGCCCACGGGCAGGAGCAGGACGGGAGTCCGCTCGACAGGCGCGTCAATAAAGGCGCGGCACTTTTCGGGATCGAAGGCACCCACGAAACAGCCGCCGTAGCCAAGCTCGGTAGCCATCAGCAGCATATTTTCTGCCGCGGCACCGCTGTCCTGTGCGGTGAAGCGTTCGGCCGCCTCTTTGCCGAAGCGTTCACTGAGAATGCTCGTGTCCTCGGTGATCACCACCACGAAGGCGGCGTTGGCGATCCACTGCTGACGGCAGACCGCATCGGTGAGGGCAGCGACCTTCTCTGTTCCCCAGACGCAGTAGAGATGCCAGGATTGAAGATTGCAGGCGTTGGGCGCACGAAGACCTGCTTCCAGTATCAGGCGTATATGCTCTGCAGGGATGGCGGCACCGGTGAAGGCACGGGTGCTGGTGCGGCAGAAAACCAGTTCTTGAAAGTTCATAGCGTTCTCCTTCGTGGTATGTGTTTATTCATCGTACCGACTGCGCGTCCGCTGGGCGCGGGCGATGTCCCGCTCTGCCTCTGCCTTGGCGGCGGAATCGCGTTTGTCGTAGAGTTTTTTACCTCGGCAGAGTCCCAGCTCCACCTTCACGCGGCTTCCCGAGAAGTAAAGCGACAGGGGAACCAGCGTGTAGCTGTCCTTGGACACCGCCGCAAACAGCTTCAGGATCTCCCGCTTGTGCATCAGGAGCTTGCGCTCACGGAGAGGGTCGCGGTTGAAGATGTTGCCCTTCTCGTAGGGGGAGATGTGCATCCCCTTCACGAACAGCTCGCCGTCCTCGATGTAGCAGTAGCTGTCCTTGAGATTCACCTGTCCCAGCCGCAGAGACTTTACCTCTGTGCCGAAGAGGGCGATGCCCGCCTCGTACTTCTGATCCACGAAGTAATCGTGGTACGCCTTGCGGTTGGCGGCGATCTGTTTGATCTTATCGTTTGTTGCCATAGTAGCCTCGCTTGTTATTCTTGCAGAAAACGGCGGAGATTGGAAAGGCCCGTCGAAATGCCCACGAGAGAATCCTCGCGTCCCTCAAATTCGATGGTGACGTAGCCACCGTAGCCGCTCTCGCGGATCAGCCGGAGCGATTTTGCCGCATCTGCGTCGCCCTCGCCCACGATGGCGCCGCACAGGTGCTGACCGCCGCGGGAATCGAACCAACCGCTGCCGGGATGGGGCAGATCGGCGGAGCGGATGTAAAAATCCTTGGCGTGAACGTGAATGACGTAGGGAAGGAGTACCCGTACCGACTCGGGCGGATACTCGTCGGCGCACAGGAAGTTGCCGATGTCGATCAGTGCGCCGAAATTGGGATGATCCACCGCCTCGATCAGTGCTCTCACCCGATGGGCGTCCTGCGAGACGAAGCCGTGGTTCTCGGTCATGGTGCGGATGCCCAATCCCTCGGCGTACTCGGCGACGCGGCGGATCTTGGGGGAGATCTTCTCGATGATCCGGTCAAAGGACAGCCCGCGATCTTGGTAGACCACGTCGTGACGGAGCAGGGATACGCCCATCTCCTTTGCAAAGCGCACCAGACCTTCCACACAGTCGGCCTCGCCGCCGTTGTTCAGAAAGTCGGCACCCACGCACAGGGCAAGGGGAGTGATCCCCACCTCGGCGCAGGTGTCGCGTACGGTCTTCGCGGCGTCTGCTGCCCGCATCCAATCGCCTTCCACGAATTCGATGGCGTCAAAGCCCATCTCGGCAGCCTTGCGGATGGTACCGGCAAGCCCCAGCTCACCGAAGTATCGCCCGAAACTGTATGTGCTAACGCAGGTTTTCATTCTTCCTCGTCCTCCTGTGCCTTCAGCTCTTCCATGGCGTTGTAGACCACGCTCTTGGCAAGTCCCCGATCCTTTGCGGTTTGCTTGATGGCGTCCATACGGGATCTGCCCTCGTTTACGTAATAGTCTACGTGGGCGGGGATGGTCAGATTGTCCCAGAATTTTTCGCTCACCACCTCCGATGCGCCCTCGATGACCAGTACGTACTCGCCGCGGGGAGCATTTTCCTTGTAGTGGGCGAC
>CAZFJJ010000218.1:0-3134 GCA_964519075.1 uncultured Lachnospiraceae bacterium | reverse complement strand
GCTACGGCGAATGGTATGAAACCGTTGCACCCAAGTGCGAAGCTAAGGGCGAAGAGCGCAGAGATTGCGCTAACTGCGATCACTACGAGACTCGCGAAGTGAGAGTGCTTGGCCACGATCTCACCCAACACACCGCTAAGGCTCCTACTTGTACCGCTATCGGTTGGAACGCCTACGAGACCTGCTCTCGTTGCGACCACACAACCTATGTGGAACTCCCCGCAACCGGTCACAGCTACACCCACACGGTCGTTCCTCCCACAACAGAGTCCGATGGATATACGCTCCACACCTGCTCGGTCTGCGGTGATAGCTATAAGGATAGCTTCGTGGATCGCCTCACCTACACAGTGGGCGATACCGACGGCAACGAGTCCATCAACAAGGACGATGCCATCTACCTGCTGATGCACACCTTCTTCCCGGAGGATTATCCGTTGGATCAGGATTGCGACTTCGACCGAAACGGCTCGGTGAATAAGGACGACGCCATCTACCTGCTGATGTATACCTTCTTCCCGGAGGATTACCCGCTGACGGTAGAAAATCCTGCGGCCTACGCGCTCCTGCCCGCCTCTCAGCGAGACGAGGATGAATAAAGAAATGAGGATTTTGCAATGAAAAACAAACGATTGATTCCGATCTTGGCGGTACTGCTACTGGCGGCGCTGTCCATCCTGCCCGTCTTTGCGGCGAGCGCAACTGCTAATGTGAACAGCGTTTCAGCAAACAGAGGCGATACCGTTACCCTCACCGTCACCCTTGCAAAAGGGGTGACGGTGGGCTCAGGTGCCGTTGAGGTGACCTACGACAGCAACGTGCTGGAGCTGGTGAAGGGCGAATGGAACGTGAGCAACACTATGCTTGCCACCTTTACCGGTAGCAAGGGTGCCTTCGCCTATACGGCAGGAACCGAGATCAGCGGGAAGGTCTTTACCGCCACCTTCAAGGTAAAGAATAACGCCGCATTCGGTGCGTCTACCGTGAAAATGACGCTCCAGCTGAAGGACGGCAATAATGCCGACATTTCGGTAACCAACAACAGCGGTAAGGTGACGGTCACCTGCAAGCACAGCTACTCCGCTTGGAGCAGTGCGAGCGGTACCTCTCATGCTCGCACCTGCTCTGTCTGTGGGGAGAAGGAAACTGCAAACCACGATTATACCAACGCTTGCGATACCAAGTGTGATACCTGTGGTTATACCCGTACCACTACGCACTCCTATAAAACCACATGGTCGAATAACTCCTCCAAGCATTGGCACGAATGTTCCGTATGTAAGGATAAGAAGGACGAGGCGGCGCACACTCCCGGTCCCGCAGCGACTGAGAACACTGCGCAGACCTGTACCATCTGCGGATACGTGATCCAGAAGGCGCTGGGACATACCCATAAGCCCGCGGGCGAGTGGCTCAGCGACGATACCGCTCACTGGCACGATTGCGAGACCTGCGACGACCGTGCCGATGAGGCGGAGCACAGCTACGACAACGTCTGCGACACCGACTGTAACGTCTGCGGACACGAGCGTACCGTAAACCATGCGTACGCCAACAGCTGGGCAGCCGACAAGGAAGGTCACTGGCACGCTTGTACGGTCTGCGGGGTCAAGGATGAGGTGGTTGCTCATACTCCCGGAGCTGAGGCTACCGAGGAGACGCCTCAGCTGTGTACGGTGTGTGAGTACGAGATCGCTGCTGCGAAAGCGCACGAGCACGACTATGTCGGTGACTACATCACCGATGCGGACGGACACCAAAAGGCTTGCAAGTGTAGCGAGCTGTCCCAGAAGGCAGCCCACACTTGGGGCGACGGTAAGGTTGTCCAAGAACCCACCTCCACCGAGGTTGGGGAGAAGACCTACACCTGCACCGAATGCGGCTATACTAAGACGGTAGAGCTGGAGCTTTTGGAGAAGGAAGTCACCGTGACCGACGATGCCGAGAATACCCCCGATTCCAACGCTCCTTCCGACGGTGCAGACGGCACTGCAGACGAGAGCGACGGCGGATTTTCCATCGTATCGCTCCTGATCGGTGTTGCCATCGGTGCCGTGATCGGTGTCGGCGTGATGCTGGTCGTTGGCAAGAAGAAGCGATAAAACCCAATCAAATCAACCCTCACTCGCAAGCTAAAACGCTTGTGGAGTGAGGGTTGGTTTGCATAAGATGGGGATGGGAAGCTGTGAGAATCCAAAAGCCATTGCAGAGATCAAGAAAAGTGCGCAACTGAATACCGTTGGTACGCCCTCGTCGCAAAGCTGTACATTGACAATGGGCGGAATTATGGTATCATGATATTTCTGTAGAAGCAACGGAGAACAGGGCAACGCGGGAGAGCGACCTATGCTTTTCAGTTTGGTTGCGTTGAACGCAAACTATATGGATGATAACGGTACGGTTATTGAAGTCTGCAATTACGGAGGAGATTATGGAAACGATCGAGTGGCGAGGAAAAATTGAAAATAATACAAGAGATCGATGATGTAAAGTACGGAAAAGTCTTGTGAGTATACGTAGATTATGTGAAAGAGTATATCATCAACGACGAGGTGGTTTCGGATCAAGAAATCATTGATTATCTTGACGACCGTTATGGGAGACCGGCAAAATGGAGAAACATTTTATTTGAGTGATGCGTGGATCGAATTTGGATCGGTCGCTCGTGTAAGACAGGCAAGGGATGCTTTTGCCACGCATATACTGCAGGGAATAACGATTGAAAAGGGTGAAATCAATGTTGCTTGCGATGATGACCAAAATGCTGGCACTTTTCCTGAAGGTAGATGAGCCTGCCTGCTTCCCGCCGCCGCTGTCTTTTGAAGAAGAGCGGGAGTGCTTCGTGCGCTGTCGACAAGGAGACGAGGCAGCGCGGGAAAAATTGATCCTGCACAATCTCCGCCTTGTGGCACATATCGTGAAAAAGTATTACATTACCAGCAAAAACCAGGAGGATCTGATCTCCATCGGTACTATCGGCCTGATCAAAGCGGTGGACTCCTTCGACTGCCAAAACGGCGCAAGGTTTGCCACCTATGCGGGGCGTTGTCTGCAAAATGCTATCCTATCATAACGGACATTTTTGGAGCATACGATGCAAATCGAGTTCCAAATGACGAAAAATGGCGCGTGTT
>CAZFJJ010000217.1:0-3149 GCA_964519075.1 uncultured Lachnospiraceae bacterium | reverse complement strand
CTATTACCACAGCTAAGGACAATTTGAAATCAAAAAGAAATAAATAATTTCGCAATTCCTCTGGACTTTCCGCAATCTTTCGGTATAATGTGTGTTACCACCCGAAAGGAGCGCGGAAATGATAGACCTAAAGCCATATTATCAAGTAAAATCACAACACAGAAAAAGAGGCTGAGCCAATTGCTTAATCAAAAGCTTTTGACTCAGCCCCTTTTGGATCGATGTGTTCCGCCCCGGCGGAACGAGATGCGCACGACCTGCGTGATGACGGCTTCGCCGTGTGATGTGTCCTTCGGGCGTGAGGCGGAACACAGCACATCACTCTGCGCTATCATGATGCGGTCAGTCAAACGGTGTTCGCCTTTGGAAACGTGACGAAGAAACTGCTTGGATTGGATCGGTATTCGTTGTTTTGACGAAATTTTTACGAAACTTAGGGAAGTTTGTTAATAAAAACTCGAATTACACTATTGACATACGGCAGAAAGTGTGCTAAAATAACTCTGTAAATGGATTCCTGTCGAATTGACCTCCGTATGGGTCTCGTCTTCGGTGGAGTGTCTGACGCTGGCTGATTCGTGGATCTTTTATAAAAATTTTTAAGGAGAACAAAACTATGAGAAAGTATTCTTCTATTGTTGCTGTGCTGCTTGCAGTCGCAATGCTCTTCTCGTTTGTTGCCTGCGGTGGCGATGACGCTGTTACCACCACGAATTCCGGCACAAACACTGAAGTCACTGACGACGGTATCGTCATTCAGACCTTCGAAGGCGACTTCACTTGGAAAGCATCTGTCAGCACCCTGGCAACCAACTGGAACCCCCACACCTATGAGACCTCGGACGACGCTTATCCTCTGGATTACATCGTATCCGGTCTGTATTCCTTCATCTTTAACGATGCTCTGAATCCCGTAGAGGGCAAGGATCCCTACTCCGGCTACAAGATCATCCCCGAGATGGCAGCTGAGATGCCTGTCGATGTAACCGAAGACATCGCCAAGAACTATCCTCAGTTCAATATTCCCGAGGGCGCTACCTCCGGCTATGCTTACAAGATCGCTCTGAACGAGAACGCTAAGTGGGAGGACGGCACTGTTATCAACGCGGATACCTACATTTACTCCATGCAGCAGCTGCTGGACGTTAAGTATCTGAACTACCGTGCTACCGACTATTACTCCGGCAGCCTCTGCATCGCAGGTGCTGAAAACTACGCAAACAGCGGCCGCGTAATCATCAAGGCTAACTCTACCGACGGCGAGTCTATGGCGTATGCTTTCGACAGCCTGGTGAAGGGCGATGACGGCGTTTACGTGACTGCCGGCGGCGAGATTTGCTACTTCGGTCTGTACGAAGGCTATAAGTGGATGAACGGCAACTCTCTGCAGGATTACGAGAATTACTACGGCCCCGGCCTCATCCCCACTTGGGATCAGCTGGTTGCTCTGGCTGACGAAGACGGCTTCGTTCCCGTAACCGACGAGTCTATCGATCTGCTGTACACCTTCACCGGCTCCGACGATTGGGGCAACGAATCCAAGGCTGACCTGGGCTACTACGTATCCTACGTGAAGGAATACGAAGAAACCACTTGGGAGTCCGTTGGTCTGCTGAAGACCGGCGACTACGAGATCACTCTGGTTCTCGGCAAGTCCCTGGCAGGCTTCAACCTGCTGTACAACCTGTCCGGCAACTGGCTGGTTTACGAGCCCTACTACTCCACCAGCTGGACTCAGACCGGCGAGTCCGCATGGGTTTCCACCTACAATACCTCTGCTGAGACCACCATGTCCTACGGTCCCTACAAGATGGTATCCTACCAGGCCGACAAGTCCATGCGTTTCGAAAAGAACGAGAACTGGTACGGCTGGACCGACAGCGTTCACATTTATCAGGATCCCGAAGACGGCCTGAACTACCGTATGTACCAGACCACTGCGATCGACTGCCAGGTTGTTGCAGAGGCTGAGACCAGAAAGCTGATGTTCCTGAAGGGCGAGCTGATGGGCTACGGCCTGCAGGCTGACGACTACGACACCTACCGTAACTCCAAGTACTGCTACGCGACCCCCGGCACCACAACCTACTTCCTGATCCTCAACGGCCACACCACTGCGATTGAAACCCGTGAGGCTGCTGAAGATTTCGACACCTCTTCGTACGACCTGCAGACCATCTCCCTGCCTTCCTTCAAGAAGGCTATGGCGCTGTCCTACGACAGAGACTTGTTTGCAGCAACCGTATCTCCCGCCCGTTCCGCAGGCTTCGGTCTGATCGGCACGGCCTACGTATATGATCCCGACACCGGCGCTAAGTACCGCGACACCGACCAGGCTAAGCAGGCTCTGTGTGACTTCTACGCAGTAGACACCTCCAAGTATGCAACTCTGGACGACGCAGTGAACTCCATCACCGGTTACGACGTTGAGGGTGCACGTGCTTACTTTGCTCAGGCATTTGCTGATGCAATCGAAAAGGGCTACATCACCGATACCGATAACGACGGCAAGTCTGACCAGATCATCCGCATGGAGTACTGCATGTCTTCCGACTCCGACTTCATGACCACCACTATCAATTACCTGAACGAAAAGCTGAACGAGGTTCTCGCTGGCACTCCTTTCGAGGGCAAGGTTGAGATCGTGAAGTCCGCGCTGTACGGCAACGACTGGTCTAACAAGCTGAAGCAGGGTCTGGCTGACACCTGTCTGGCAGGCTGGTCCGGCTCCGCTCTGGATCCCTTCGGTCTGACCGACCTGTACGTAAATCCCTCCTATCAGTACGACGCTGCGTACTTCAACGCAGAGTCCGTTGATATGACAATGGAGATTAACGGCGAGTCTATCACCATGAACCTGCGTCAGTGGTCTGACGCGCTGAACGGTGCAGCTGTAGAAGTAAACGGCAAGACCTATAACTACGGCGACGGTCAGGCAGACGCTGAGGTTCGTCTCGCTATTCTGGCTAAGCTGGAGACTGCAATCCTGCAGCAGGGCAACTACCTGCCCGTTCTGGAGGATGGCTCCATGGCACTGCTGTCTCAGCAGGTATACTATGTAATCGAAGACTACAACCCTGTTATGGGTCGCGGCGGTCTCGCTTACACCAAGTACAACTTCAACGACGCTGACTGGGCTGAATACGTAA
>CAZFJJ010000216.1:0-3152 GCA_964519075.1 uncultured Lachnospiraceae bacterium | reverse complement strand
GATGGACGCTTGGCAGGGCGAACAGCTGAATAAGGCCAAGGAAATCCTTGCATACGAGCTGACCAAGCTGGTTCACGGCGAGGAAGAGGCCAACAAGGCGTTGGAAACTGCCCGCAAAGTATTCGCACAGGGCGGCATCAGCGAAGATATGCCTACCACCGAACTCACCGCTGATCTCTTCAAGGATGGTAAGATCGGCATCCTCGATCTGATGGTAGCGGGCGGTCTGGCAGCCTCCAAGAGCGAAGCCCGCCGACTTGTCGTGCAGGGCGGCGTTACCCTCTGTGACGAGAAGGTGCCTGCGCCCGAGTTTATGATCGACGCCGCTCTCTTTGCAGAGAAGGACGTGATCGTTCGCAAGGGCAAGAAGGTATTCCATCGCTTCACCCTTGCCAACTAATCCCCCCAAAAACGTTTTCAGGAGGATCCCCATGAAATTGAACCCATATGAACAGCTCGTGCCGATCCTTGAAAAAATGAAGGCAGCAGGGGAGCTGGACTATGCCAAGAATGCAATTCTGGCTCCCTACTCCTCCTTCCGTATCGGCGGTGCCGCCGATTTTGCCGTTTGGCCCTATACCAGAGTGGCTCTGCTGGATGTGGTCACCGCCCTCCGCCGACTCGGTATCCGTAAAGACGTGTTCGGCAACGGCTCCAACGTCCTGTTTGCCGACGAGGGCTATCGGGGCGTGGCGATCTTCACCACCAAAATGAATCGCATCGTCCTGCGGGACGGCATCCTTTGGGCGGATGCGGGCGCGTCCTTCACCGGGCTTGCCGTCCGCGCCCGGAGCGAAGGACTTACCGGTCTGGAATTTGCCTACGGCATTCCCGGTTCCGTTGGCGGTGCTATCTATATGAACGCCGGTGCCTACGACGGTGAGATCGCTCAGGTCTGTGTCGAGACTACCGTCTACGATCCCGCGCAGGCGATCCTCGGAGGCATTTCTGAGGTCAGCGGCGAGGCACAGCGCTATGGCTATCGCACCTCCGCCTTCCAGTCTATGGAGGGAGCGGTGATCCTGGGCGGCAAATTCAAATTGAAGCCCGGAGATCCTGCCGAGATCAAGGCCAAAATGGACGATCTCATGACCCGTCGGCGCGACAAACAACCGCTGGAATATCCCAGTGCGGGCTCCACCTTCAAACGCGCCCCCGGTTATTTTACCGCAAAGCTCATTCACGAGGCGGGGCTGAAGGGTGCGTCGGTGGGCGGCGCACAGGTATCGGAAAAGCACGCGGGTTTCGTTATCAACCGCGGCGGTGCTACCGCCAAAGACGTTCTGACCCTGATCGAGCAGATCAAGGAACAGGTGTGGAAGTACGCAGGCGTTGCCATCGAATGCGAGGTTCGGATCATCCCCGAGCGCTGACGCCCGCCAAGCAAAGGAAGTTTTATGGAATTTGTCATCATCACCGGAATGTCCGGTGCAGGAAAGGGAACTGCAGGTCACATTTTAGAGGATCTGGGGTATTTGTGCGTAGATAATATGCCCATCGCGCTGGTGGAGACCTGTATTGATCTGTATAAAACCGAGCGTCCCCAGGAAAAGATCAGCTTCACGCTGGACATCCGCGGACAGGAGGATTTTTCGGATCTGATCGCGCTGGTCAACCGTCTGAAGGGTGAGGAGAACTGCCGCTGTACGCTGATCTATCTGGACGCCACCGACGCGGCGCTGGTGGCACGCTATCAGGAAAGCCGCCGATTGCATCCCTTGGTATTGACCAAGAATCTGTCGCTGTCCGACGCCATCGCCTGCGAGCGACGGCTGCTGTCCGATCTGCGGGATTTTGCCGATCTGATCTTAGACAGCACGGGGCTTCGTCCGATAGAGCTGCGGGCGAATCTGGAGGCGCTGCTGGAGATCTCCCGCAGGAACGGTATGCTGGTGACCTGTATGTCCTTTGGCTTCAAGCACGGCGCACCTGCCGATCTGGATCTGCTGTTTGACGTGCGCTGCTTCCACAATCCCTTTTACATTCCCCGCCTGAAGCCCCTGACCGGACTCGACGCTCCCGTGCGGGACTTCGTTCTGTCCGCACCCGAGACGGCGCGCTTTACTGAAAAGCTCTTTGATATGATCGCCTATCTTCTCCCCCTGTACCGTGCGGAAGGGAAGACTCAACTGACCATCGGCATCGGCTGTACCGGCGGACAGCACCGCTCGGTTGCCATTACAGAGGCGCTGGCAGCGTATCTGCGCAGGTTGGAGATTGCCCGAAATGAGTGCACGGTCAGCGTCGTTCACAGAGATGTAGGAGGAAAGCGATGAGCGTGTCCTATACTGCTGAGGTCAGAGGCGTTCTGTCTGCGGTACAAATGAAATCCCGCTGCTGCCGAAAGGCGCTGCTGTTCGGGATGCTCTATCCCGCGTCGGATTTCGAAAAGCGGGAGATCCGGCTGAACGTGGATCTGGAAAGATCCATGTCGCTCTTTACCTCCATGGCGCGTTCGGTCTGCCGTGCGGAGCTGATCTGGGAGCGGGTCGCCCGTAAAAGCAGAAGAGGCGAGCCCCAGGAGGTCTGGCATCTGCTGGGCGGCGAGGAATGCTTTCCCGAAGCACTGCTGGACGAATTTTCAGCAGCAAGCGAGGAACTATCCCGTATCCGCACCTGTGAAAACTGCCTTGCAGCCTTTCTCCGAGGCGTATTTTTGACCGTGGGAACCATCGTCTCCCCCGAAAACGCCTATCACGTGGAGTTTTCCCTGTCCGACCCCCGCAAATCGGAGCAGTTTACCGCGCTGCTGTGCGAGCTGGGCTTTACCGCCCGCATCACCACCCGCAGAGGCGTCCGTGCCATCTATTTGAAGGAGAGCGAGGTCATCGAAGACCTGTTCACCTTTATCGGCGCACCGCAGGTCGCTCTGCAGATCATGAACACGAAGATCATGCGGGACATCCGCAATAACGAGAATCGTCGCGCCAATTGCGATACGGCGAATATCTATAAATCCACGGGAGCGGCGGCTTTGCAAATCCGCTCTATCCGCCAGCTTTCCGAGAGCGGCAAGCTGGCGACTCTTCCCAAGCCTCTGCAGGTGACCGCCGCACTGCGCTTGGAGCACCCCGAGGTGTCGCTGATCGAGCTGGCGGGACTGCACGAGCCGCCCATCACCAAGTCGGGTGTCTCCCACCGCCTGCAAAAGC
>CAZFJJ010000215.1:0-3169 GCA_964519075.1 uncultured Lachnospiraceae bacterium | reverse complement strand
TGGGATGTTCGATGATAGGCGAACTCCCGGACTTCTGCGAAGCAGAATGTCCATTACTCGTCGGCTTGAATGGTATATTCGGTTATTCCGCCTTGGCAATTGCCAAGGCGGTTTTAGCTGTAATTCGATCAATCAACGATGACGACGGTCTTTTCGTCACTCGTGTCGAGCTGTACTCCTACCAGCTCGTAGAAGGTCAGGAGATCAGCTTCGGAGAGGATATAATGTCTCTCTACATAACCGTAATCGCTGTTGATATACAATGATAGGATGAGGGATTTATTGTCGGTGGGGGCTTGACAGTTCTCTAAAAATTCCAAAGCCTCCAAATAAGTGTGTGCTTGCCCCTGCAACGAATATTGGCTAACGCCATCGACGTCCATAGTAACATAGATCTGTTGTGCGGTATTTCGCTTCAGGTGGGTCAGCAGTTCGGTATAGCTCTGTTCCCATGAACGGTTGTTTCGCTCGATCAGAAGCCTACAGGTTTCGGGGAAGCGATCGATGTCTATACCGTAGTTCCGATAGAAGCTGTCCATGCCCACCATGCCATTGACCCGAATGCAGTAATTCGTGTACCAATCTTCAGACTTGTAAGCGATCTGTTCTTCTCTGCTGAGCTGGTTGTATTCGGTAACGAAGCTGTTCCAAATTGCTGGCAGTTCTTTTTCGTTATTTGCACCGAAATAGTTATCGTAGATCTCGATATTGAGGATTTCTTGATCGGTGGGGAGTGCAAGTAGCGCACTTTCATACGCTTCGGTTTCAGCAAATAATGTGATGAGCTGCAGATATTCAGCGGTGGTGAAGCAAAGGGTGCGTCCTCGGACGGTACCCGACTGATCGGTGATCTTCAATGTAACCTGCGTGTAGGTGGTCTCTTCCTTGTAGTAGCCGCCGTCGTCGTAAATCACAACATCGTTATAACGATTGGGATAGAGATAGTGGAGCGCGTCACTTGCATCAATCGTTTGTTTCATCTCCGCAAGCTTATTGGAAATCATTTGGAGCGCTTCGGGAGAGGAGATTTCGACTTTTTGCGTGAGGAGTGTTTCGTAATTGGAGCTGTAGTAGGAGAAGGGCTCTTTTTCTGTGTACAGACTGATCGATCGGATTTCATTGGCATTCGGGGTGTAATGAACTGCCGCATTGCCCGCAAGAGGGACGGACACCCCAAAGAGAATACCGCCTGCCAACACCACTAAGAGATAGGGAGTAGCCGAGAGACAGTTTTTCAGCTTTTTGGTGGTGATGATCTCGTAGAGATAGTAGACGATCAGCGTCAGTACGACCAATATGAGGAGGGATTCGATTTCAAATCCTACGTCAATGACGTAAAATGCGGTGAGGAATGCCAGAGGCAGAGTGATAGCACAGCGGTAGACGTGCTGGAGAATGCGGTTGGGGGCAGATTGCCCTGCCATTTCCGAACGGCGCTTGGCGTAGAGGTAGCATCCCGCAGCAATCAGCAAAATAGAGACAATGGCAGTATAGATCCACAGACCCGCGTTTGAAAATGCCTGGGCGTTTCCGTCAACGGTGCCCACAAAGAGAGAGAGCGGCATACTGTAGTCGATGGATAGCAGACGAGCGGGAGTGAGGGCGGTTACCAGAATGGGATATTGGCTTTCCAATGCCATGATAAAGAAGGCTCCGCTGAGTCGAACAAACCCGAAAAGAAGGATGAAGATCAGCATATTGGAGATAGGGGTGCCGGTCAGCGTCATTGCTACTGCCATGAAACTGCTCATGAGCAGTGATGCCAACAGGTAGGCTCCGAACAGCACCAAGGGAGTGGTAAAGGAAAATGCGGTGTAGGGAACGGCAAGCCACAGAATGGTTGCGGCGACAAGTGAAATGATAAGGGCAATGACTACCCAAGTCAAGGAAGCCGCTAAGAAAGAGAAGTAAACGCAGGGACGGGTGAAGGGAATGGAATGATAGAAATCCGATTCGTTGCGCTTGTTGAGGTAGCTGAACATCGACCAGGTGAGGAGGGGCGCAAAGATGATGAGGAACAACAGAGGGATTGCAAAATATGCAGGCTCGATGATTTGCGTAGACGGGACGTATCCCTCTTCGTAGTAGTGAGGCGTGAGAAGTTGTACCAGCGGGATCAGCGCAGTGATGATTGCGACGATAGCGGTGCAGGTGATTCCCATGAGGCGTGATTTTTTGATTCCTTCCCGATAGAGCTTGAAGCTGAAGAACTTAGACATATCGATACTCCTTTCGCTCAGATTACATCAGAACGTCCTTGAAGGCGTAGCCGAGAGCTTCCATTTCGTAGATGAAGACCTCCTCCAGCGTCAGCGGCAGGAAGTCCAGGAGCGCAGGCTCCATAGCGGACAGACGGGGAGATAGCTCCTCCCGATCTCCGCGGACGATCAGAGATGCCACCGAGCCCACCTGGGTGTAGCTGACGGTGTCCAGCCCTGCGAATTTTTCCTTGGAAAAGGGCTCGCGGAAGCCGATCTGCACCTTGATTAGTGAGGTTTTCAGATTCTGCACGTCGCTTTCGAAGACGATGCCGCCCTTGTGCAGCAGGGCAAGCTGGTCACAGCCGTCCTCCAGCTCTCGCAGTGAGTGAGAGGTGATGATGGTGGTGGTCTTGCGCTCCAGCACGTCGTTGTAGATGACCTGCTTCACCAGATTCCGCATCACCGGGTCCAGACCGTCAAAGGTCTCGTCGAAGAAAAGGTATTTGGGCAGGGTAGAAAGGGCGAGAATGGTGGCCGCCTGACGGCGCATACCCTTAGAGAAGGTGTTGAGATTGGCGACAGGATCCAGCCGGAAGGTGGCAGAGAGGTTTCTGAACCGCTCGTTGCTGAAATTCGGGTAGAGCGCCTTATACAAGGACGCCATGCGGTTCATATTGGACTGGGGCAGAAAGTAGAGGTCGTCGGGCACGTAAACGATGCCCGCTTTGACGGCGGGATTTTCCCAAACGGGGGTGCCGTCCACGGTGATGGAACCTTCGGCGGGGCGGTAGACGCCCGAGATCAGCCGCAGGAAGGTAGATTTGCCTGCGCCGTTACTGCCGATCAGACCGTAGATACAGCCGTCGGGGATGGTGCAGGAGAGCTTGTTCCGCGCAGTGAACTCGTCAACGCGCATCGTGACGTTTTCGGCTTGGATCTTATTGTTACTCCTTTTCGGTTTTCGTGTG
>CAZFJJ010000214.1:0-3177 GCA_964519075.1 uncultured Lachnospiraceae bacterium | reverse complement strand
CATCACTATCTGTTGACGAAGCTGGAGCTGTCCGCCTACTTCCGCATCGAGGAGCAGCTGACTCCCGAAAAACCC
Organism: uncultured Lachnospiraceae bacterium; assembly: GCA_964519075.1. Classification (GTDB taxonomy): domain Bacteria; phylum Bacillota; class Clostridia; order Oscillospirales; family CAG-272; genus CAKSQF01. The sequence continues at coordinate 3,102 of CAZFJJ010000214.1, read as the reverse complement.
GACGAGATCTACGACCGCGCCGCGCTCGCCATCCGTGAGCGCGCCCTCTCTCCCCGCAAGCTCATCGAGATGAGCAACGTCGCGCTGGTGGCCACCACCGACGATCCTGCCGATCGTCTGGAGTGGCACGAGAAGATCGCCGCGGACGAGCGCTTCACCTGCCGCGTGATCCCCTCCTACCGTCCCGACAAGATGCTCCTCTGTCGCGCCGCCGATTACAAGGACTATCTGTCCCGCCTGTCCGCCGCCGCAGGGATCGCCATCACCGACTACGCCACCCTGCTCGCCGCCGCAGAAGCACGGCTGGACTTTTTCACCGAAAAGGGCTGCCGCGTCACCGACCTGGGCATCCCCGCCTTCCCTGCCTCTATCGGCACTCCCGAAGAAGCAAAAGCCGCATTCGCCAAAGTCATCACAGGCGAGCCCATCACCGACCGCGAATTCGACGCCTTCCTCTCCCGTGCGCTGATCGACCTTGCCAAGCTGTACAAAAAGCGCGGACTGCTATCCCAGCTCCACCTTGCCGTCCAGCGGAACGTGAACCCTACCCTCTTCGCCACCGTCGGCGTGGACGCAGGCGGCGACTGCATCGACGATCCCATCCCCGCTGCCGCTCTGTCAAGGCTTCTTGCCGCAATGGAGGAGAACGATGGACTTCCCTTCACCGTCCTCTATACCCTCAATCCCTCTATGCTGGATGCAATGGTGTCGGTGGCAGGCTCCTTCCGCGGTGTGCAGGTAGGTGCCGCTTGGTGGTTCATGGATCACACCGGCGGCATCCGTCGGGTGATGCAATCGGTCTCCGAGATGGGACAGATCGCTTCCTTCTACGGAATGCTCACCGACTCCCGCAGTTTCCTCTCCTACACCCGCCACGACTACTTCCGCCGCATCCTCTGCACCTTCATCAGTGAGATGGTGGACGCGGGCGAGTTTGCCGAGGAAGCCGCCCTCCCCCTTGCAGAGAGGATCTGCTACAAAAACATTAAAAACCGACTTTTCCCCGAGGTATAACCATGAATCCCCGAAAACTGCGCCTTGCCATTATCGGGCTGGGCAATATGGGCACCGGTCACGTCATGAATATTCTGAACGGCAAGGTTCCCAACGTAGAGCTGACGGCGGTCTGCGATATCCGCCCCGACCGTTTGGACTTTACCAAAGAAAGAGCGCCCCGAGTAGCTCGCTTTACAGACTACGACGAGCTGCTTGCCGCAGGGCTTGCCGACGCCGTTCTGATCGCTACGCCCCATTATCTCCATCCGCCTATGGCGATCGCCGCCTTCGAAGCGGGGCTTCACGTCCTCACCGAAAAGCCCGCGGGCGTGCGAGTGTCCGACGTGACGGAGATGAACGAGGCCGCAGACCGCTCGGGAAAGGTGTTCGGAATCATGTTCAACCAGCGCACCGGCGAGCTGTTCCGAAAAGCCCGTGAGATGGTGCAAGACGGTACGCTGGGCAGACCTCAGCGGCTGACCTGGATCATCACCAGCTGGTATCGCACCGACGCTTACTACAAGAGCGGCGAATGGAGGGGCAGCTATGCGGGCGAGGGCGGCGGCGTACTGCTCAATCAAGCCCCCCACAATCTGGATCTGCTGCAATGGATCTTCGGAATGCCGAACGCCCTCACCGCCACCTGCACCGCGGGCAAATACCACGCCGTTGAGGTGGAGGACGAAGCCATCCTCACCATGGAATACGAAAGCGGCGCAACGGCGCAGTTCATCACCACCACCGGCGAATATCCGGGCACCAACCGTCTGGAGATCGTGGGGGATCGGGGTAAGATCGTGCTGGAGGGCGGCGTGCTCCGTCACTACGACAACGGCTTCTCGGCAGACGAGCATATCAAGACCGCCGAGACCGCCTCCTGCGGCATCCGCCCCACCGTTACCGAACTCACCGAATCTGCTCCCGAACGCGCCCACGCAGGAGTTTTGGAGGATTTTGCCAAGTCAATCCTCGCGGGTACACCCCTGGTTGCAGACGGCAGGGAGGGCATCGCCATGCTCACGCTGGCCAACGCCGCCTATCTCTCCTCCTGGGAGGGACGGAAGGTAGCCCTTCCTCTCTCTGCACAGGATACGGAGCGCTTCAACGCCCATCTGGCGGCACGCGCGGCAAAGTCCGAGCCGTCTGCCGCAGTCTCCCCTACCGCCCCCACCGGCGAGATCAGCCCTCGCTGGAAGATCCGGTGGAATTGAGTCCCAACGACCCAAACGGCATACCTGAGCGAACAGGTATGCCGTTTTTTGCATCAATGCTTACGCACGATGGGTGCAATATGGGCTTCCAGAGAGGAATAGTAGATCTCCATCGCCTCGTCGAAGGCGGTGGCCAATCTGGTCTCTCCGGTGAGCAGCCACGCCGTGTGATAGGCTGCGGCAGCTGCCAGCTCGTCGGGAAGGGGAAACACTCCCTCGCCTACCAAGGGGTAGGCAGGAGTCGGCAGAGCCGCACCCGCCAGCAAGCCCTTGGGATAGAGTAGGCGAACGGTGGTCTCCAGCAGGATTCGCAACCGCTCCTTGATCCGGGGATCGTCCACCGCCACCGTCACGATGGTAGTGGATGCCGACGTACTCACAGCACCGTCCAAGGAAGAGGTGACCGTCACCAGCGACATCAGACTGGTGGTGTTATCCCCTTCCTCGGTATCGCCGTCGGAGGAGGACGAGGAGGAGGACGACGAGCTCTCCACGACGGCAGGGGTCAAGAGAGCCTCTGCCATCCGCAAAACCTCAGCGTTTTTCATTGTACTCGCCTGCCTTCCGTTATACGGACAGATTCAGAACCACCATCTCGTTGGGATAGACCAGCTCTGCGCCGTAGAGATGCAGACCCTTCACCGCGTCGGCGAACCGCTTTTCGGGGCGGAACGCTTCCACGCTCTTCAGCTGTTCGGCAAAGGCGACCGCACGCTTGGTACGCGCCATGCAATGGTAGGTGCCGTTGCTTTCCGAAGCGATGTTATTGGATACGTATACGTCAAATCCGATGAAATTGCCCAGATAGCCGTTGTTCAGCGCAGAGGTGTTGTCGGTGCCGGTCAGGATCTTGGCTCTGAGGATCTCCGCCGCGATGGCGGGAGAGACCTCCAGC
>CAZFJJ010000213.1:0-3226 GCA_964519075.1 uncultured Lachnospiraceae bacterium | reverse complement strand
GATCTGCCTGATGATCTCCGGACTTTGCGACGCTTTTGACGGAAAAATTGCCCGCACCCGAAAAAACAGCACGGTTGAAGAAAAGCGATTCGGTATTCAAATCGACTCACTTTGCGATTTAGTCGCTTTCGGCGTGCTCCCTTGTGCGATTGGTTACGCTTTGGGTATGAAAAGCATTTTTTACGTACCGCTATTCATTATATATATTCTTGCTGCATTGATCAGACTTGCATATTTTAACGTTGCAGAAGAAATCCGTCAAACGCAGACCGCCGAGACCCGCAAGTTTTACAGCGGTCTTCCCGTTACCTCAGCATCCTTACTGATCCCGTTGGTATACGGTCTTATCCACCTGCTTGATCGTTGGATGCATCCATACGTGTATGCGTCTGCCTTATTGATCATTGCAATTCTTTTCGTAAGCAATTTCCGTCTTCGCAAGCCGGGCTTTAAGGGGATCATGATTCTCGTCGGCATAGGCGTTTTGGAATTTATGCTGATCTTCGGATTGACGATGCTACTTCGTCACGGAGGCATGCGATGAGATCCACGCTCCCCATCACGTCTGCGGGAGGCTCTCTTCGATTTTTATACCATAACCCAATCGGGCGAGTGATCCTCAAGGTGCTGACTCGCCCCTTTGTTTCGAAAATCGTAGGGAAGTATATGGACTCCTCTCTCTCTAAAAGACGGATCAAAAAGTTCATCATACAGAATAACATCGACCTGTCCTGCTATCTGGTCGAAGACTGGAATTCCTTCAATGCATTTTTCCACCGCCACATCCGACCGGAGACGCGTCCGATGGGTGACGAAACGGTAGGCGAACTGATTTCACCCGCCGACTCCAAGGTATTGGTCTATCCCATTCGGGACGGACTCGTGATGCCGATCAAGGAATCGGAATATACCGTAGCGTCCCTCTTGCAGGACGAAGCACTTGCCGAGCGGTATCAGAACGGCTGGGCATTGGTGTTCCGCCTCTGCGTGGACGATTACCATCGCTACTGTTTCCCCGCATCGGGAGAAAAAGAGCCTGACGTATTTATTCCGGGCAAGCTACATACCGTTCAACCCATCGCCCTGAGAAAGCGCCCCGTTTTCTGCGAAAATTCCCGCAGCTACACTCTTCTGCACACCGAAAAGTTCGGTGACGTGGTTCAGATGGAGGTAGGTGCTTTGCTGGTCGGAAAGATCGTCAATCACGATCCGAATATTAGAAAAACGGTCAAGGCTGGCGAAGAGAAGGGCTATTTCGCCTTCGGCGGCTCTACTATCGTCCTGCTGTTTGGCGAAAACACCTTCGTTCCCGATGAGGAGCTGATCCGTAACACGCAGGATGATCTTGAAACCATCGTCCGCTTCGGTGAAACCGTCGGGAAATGTACCGCTAAGATTCATACCGCGTAATCCGATTACGCTACGGAGGCTTCCTTTGGAAATACAACCGATCGAATTTTTATATCAAAGTCAACTGGAGAGCTTGATGCAGCCTGCAGGCGAAGCAATCCTCAACGACCTGCAAAAGCTGCTGGAGCTGCAGCAGCTGTATAACGCCGCCATTAAAGAGATTCAGACTAAGCTGGAGATCCTCAACGAAGAATTCAAGGTGAAATTCGCCCGCAATCCGATTCATCACGTCGAAAGCCGGCTGAAGTCCACCCGCAGTATCATCAACAAGCTGCGCAAGAAGAACGTAGAGGTTAGCATCGAATCTGCCAAAGCAAATCTCAACGATATTGCCGGCATCCGTATCGTATGCTGTTACATTGATGACGTATACCGCGTGTCTGATATGTTGCTTGCACAGACCGATATTGAGCTGGTCAAATCACAGGACTATATCAAAGAACCCAATTATAACGGTTACCGCAGCCTGCATTTGGATCTGCGTGTGCCCGTTTTCCTCTCCGAGCGCACCGAAAAGGTGACCGTAGAGGTGCAGATCCGCACCGTTGCGATGGACTTCTGGGCGAGCCTGGAACATGATCTGCGCTATAAGTCTGACAAAGACATCCCCGCTTCTATCGGCGAGGATATGCTCCGCTGCGCCAATGAGATCGCCGAGATCGACGCAAAGATGCAATCGATCTATCAGCAGATCCAAGAACTATAACCAAGAAAACCCGATCGTTTTATGATAAAACGGTCGAGTTTTTTATTGAAATCACTTGCAAACTATTGTTTTTTATGCTATAATACGCTTGTTATGCCAACGAATACCCCTTATAAGGAGAGAAAATGATCACAGTCAATAATCTTAGCTTTCACTTCGGCAGTCAGACGCTGTTCAAAAACGTCGACCTGAAGTTTACTCCCGGCAACTGCTACGGCGTCATCGGCGCCAACGGTGCCGGTAAATCTACCTTCTTCCGCATCCTCTGCGGCGAGCTGGAGCCAACTACCGGTGAAGTATCCATCCCCTCTACAGTGCGGATGTCAGTCCTCAAGCAGGATCACTTCGCCTACGACGCATTCACCGTTCTGGATACCGTAATCATGGGCAATCAGCGGCTCTACGACATCATGCAGGAGAAGGACGCACTCTACGCTAAAGAAGATTTCACCGATGCAGACGGCGACCGCGCTTCCGAGCTGGAGGCAGAATTTGCCGAACTGAACGGTTGGGATGCAGAGACCGACGCCACCAAGCTCCTGCAGGGACTCGGTGTGGATATCGATCTGCTCTACACCCCCATGAGCGACATTTCCGAAAAGCTGAAGGTCAAGGTTCTGCTGGCGCAGGCACTGTTCGGAAATCCCGACATTATCCTGCTGGACGAGCCGACCAACGGTCTGGATCTGGACGCCGTCACTTGGCTGGAGGACTTCCTCGCCGACTATTTCGGCACCGTGCTGGTGATCTCTCACGACCGTCACTTTCTCAATGACGTCTGCACCAATATCGTGGACATCGACTACAACGGCATCAAGATGTACGTTGGTAACTACGAATTCTGGTACGAATCCAGCCAGCTGATCCAGCGGATGATCAAGCAGCAGAATCGTAAGAACGAGGAAAAGATCCGTGATCTGCAGGCGTTTATCGCCCGTTTCTCCGCAAACAAGTCTAAATCCCGTCAGGCGACCTCCCGCCGCAAGCTGATCGAAAAGCTCACCGTCGAGGAGCTGCCCGCATCCAGCCGCCGCTATCCTTACATCGGCTTTGATATGGATCGCACCGCAGGGAAGGATATTCTCACCGTCACCGACCTTTCTAAAATCG
>CAZFJJ010000212.1:0-3264 GCA_964519075.1 uncultured Lachnospiraceae bacterium | reverse complement strand
GCCCGCTGACGTGTATCTGGAGGGTGCCGACCAGTACCGCGGCTGGTTCCAGTCCAGCCTGCTCACCTCCGTGGGCGCTCTGGATCGCGGCGCGCCCTTCAAGCAGGTATTGACCCACGGTTGGGTCGTGGACGGTCAGGGCAGAGCTATGCACAAGAGTCTGGGCAACGGCGTGGATCCCGCCGATCTGATCCGTGATTTCGGCGCAGATCTGGTTCGTCTCTGGGCGGCCTCCTCCGACTATCACGCTGATGTGCGCTGCTCCAAGGAGATCTTCAAGCAGCTGTCCGAGTCCTACCGTAAGATCAGAAATACCATCCGTATTCTGATGGCAAATCTGGGCAGCGCAGACACCGATTTCGATCCCAACACCGATATGATCGCTCCCGAAGAGCTGTGCAGCATCGACAAGTGGGCGCTTTCCCGACTGAACGGTCTGGTCAAACGCGTGCGTGATGCATATAATGGCTACGCCTTCCATCTGGTGTACCATGAGATTAACAATTTCTGCACCGTCGATCTATCTAAGCTGTACGTGGACATCACCAAGGATCGCGTTTATACCGAGGCTAAGGACAGCGTAGCCCGCCGTTCCGCACAGACTACCATGTACATCATTCTGTCGTCTATGGTTCGGCTGATCGCTCCCATCCTTGCCTTTACCGCAGACGAGGTTTGGCAGTCTATGCCTCACGTGGCATCCGACGACACCCGCAACGTGGTGCTCAACGATATGCCCGATTACGACGAGGCGCTGGCGTTTACCGCAGAGGAGGAGAAGTACAACGCCCTCTTCGGTCTCAGAGACAGCGTGATGAAGGCGCTGGAGCTTGCCCGTGCTGAAAAGACTATCGGCAAGTCGCTGGACGCCAAGCTCACCATCTACGCAGACGGCGAGAACAAGGCGATCCTCGATAGCTTCGGCAGCGAGCTGAACACCGTGTTCATCGTTTCGGGTGTAACGGTGACCGAAGGTACCGCACCCGCAGGTGCTTATCAAGATGAAGACGCCAAGGTCGCAGTGCTGGTTGAGCCTGCAGACGGCGAAAAATGTGACCGCTGCTGGTCCTACTCTACCGAGGGTGTCAGCGACGGGGAAGGATTCTTATGCAACAGATGCAAAACCATTCTCGGTCTGTAAAAGACGAGTCTGTGATTGCAGTAAACGTCAGAAAAGCAGCACTCTATATTGGAGTGCTGCTTCTGGTGGTTTTACTGGATCAGATCACGAAACTGATCGTCGTCAGCCAGATGTCGCTGGGGGACAGCGTACCGCTGATCGACGGTGTATTTCATTTTACCTATATTCTGAATAAAGGCGCGGCGTTTGGAATGCTTTCCGATCACCGCTGGATCTTCATTGTGCTTTCCACGGTTGCCGTTGTGGGCATTGCCGCCTATTTGATCCTGCGTTCCCGCAAGATCGGAACGCTGTGGGGGATCTCCATGGCGATGATCTGCGGTGGCGGAATCGGGAATATGATCGACCGCCTGTGGAACGGCGAGACCTTCGGAGACGGTGCGGTGATCGACTTTCTGGATTTCTGCGCATTTCCTAAGCTGTGGTCCTGGATCTTCAACGTCGCTGACGCGGCTGTCTGCATCGGCGCGGGACTGATCATCCTTGCAGTCATCGTAGACGAAGTGAAGGAAGCGCGCCGCAAGAAGGCGGAAAGGCTGGCGGCTGTTGCCGAGACCTCCGAGGAAGAGCACCATGACTAAGACCATCACCGTTGCTCCCGAGGATGCGGGACGGCGGCTGGATCAATACCTGTCCGAGACCTGCGAGCTGACCCGTTCTGCCGTGCAGAAGCTCTGTGAGGACGGCAACGTCCTGCGGGGAGGGAAAGCTGCGGTAAAAAACGAAAAGCTCAAGGTGGGCGATCTGATTGAGATCACGATCCCCGATCCCGAGCCCACCGAAGCGCTGCCCGAAAACATCCCTCTCGAGATCGTTTACGAGGACGGCGATCTGCTGGTGGTCAATAAGCCCAAGGGCATGGTCGTCCATCCCGCGCCCGGCAATTACACCGGCACGCTGGTCAACGCGCTCCTCTATCATTGCGGCGACTCTCTGTCGGGTATCAACGGTGTGATCCGTCCCGGTATCGTTCACCGCATCGACAAGGACACCAGCGGACTTCTGATCGTCGCCAAAAACGACAAAGCCCATCTCTCCCTTGCCGAGCAGATCAGCACCCACAGCTTCCTGCGCTCCTACGAGGCGGTCGCCGTGGGACGGTTTCGCGATGAGCAGGGAACCGTTCACGCGCCCATCGGCAGACATCCCTCCGATCGTAAAAAGATGGCCATCATCCCGGACGGCAGAGACGCCACCACCCATTGGCAGGTGCTGCAGCAGTACGCCGGCTATACCCACGTCAAATGCGTGCTGGAGACCGGGCGCACCCATCAGATCCGTGTGCATCTCTCCTCCATCGGACATCCCCTCTTCTGCGATCCCGTCTACGGAGGCGGAAACACCCCGCTGGAGAAGCAGATGGCATCGGTGCTCGCGGGACAGTGCCTTCACGCCCGCACCATCGGATTCGTCCATCCCGTCACCGGCGAGCAGATGTATTTCGAAAGCGATCTGCCCGATTATTTTACCGCGCTTCTGAAGAAGCTGGAGGACCGCGGCAGTTAAAACTATGGAAAAACTACGTTATTTTGATTCTCACTCCCATTATAACGACCGCCGCTTCGACGGTCAGCGGGAGGAACTGCTGGATCTCCTCTTTGCCGAGGACGTGACCTGCATCGTGGGTGCGGCGACTACTACTGCCGACGCCCGCGAGCATATCGCCCTTGCCGAGCGGTATCCTAACTATTACGTTGCAGTGGGCATCCACCCCGGCAACGTCTACGAGCAGCTGGAGGAGCGCGATCTTCCCGCTACTATCGAGACGCTTCGCAAGATGCTGAATCATTCCAAGGTGGTGGCCATCGGTGAGATCGGTCTGGACTATTACTGGGAGGACAATCCGCCCCGCGAGATGCAGAAGGAGTGGCTCCACGCTCAGTTAATGCTGGCGGAGGAAACCGGCTATCCCGTGGTCATCCACGACAGGGAAGCCCACGGCGACGTGTTTGACGCGCTGACCGCTCATCCCAAGGTTCGCGGCGTACTGCACTCCTGCTCCTGTTCGCCCGAGATGGTGAGTCAGCTGGTGAAGCGTGGATGGTACGTCTCTTTTTCGGGTGTGATCACCTACAAAAATGCCGCCCGCGCACCGGAAGCGTTGAAGATCACTCCCGCCGATC
>CAZFJJ010000211.1:0-3291 GCA_964519075.1 uncultured Lachnospiraceae bacterium | reverse complement strand
TTTTTTGGTAACTCGGCTATTTTTTTTTGCGGGGCTTAGTGCAACAGCCCCTTTTTGAAGGAGGATGAATTATGACGGTCGAAGAAATCAAGATTCGTCAACTGACCAACCAATACCTCGTCACTCCTGCTGATAAACTTACCGTCGTGCGCGACCTGTGCGGTATCCAGTCTCAGTTTATGGTCAACGCTATGCACTCGCTAAAAATCAGGTGCAGCGATTTCGACGAAGCTACCGTAGCTGACGGGCTGGTGAAAAATTGGTCGCTCCGAGGCACGGTACACGTCTTTGCCGAGGAGGATCTGCCTCTGTTTATTCGTTGCAACAACGGCGCGGACTATCTCAGCAGGAACTTCAGCGGCAGCACGTTTTGGAATCAAAGAGACCGCTGGGCACTTACTCCCGAACGACAAAGAGAGCTGTCCATGGTGATCGTTGACGCTATTGAGAATGAATCTTGCACGCGCGACGAACTAAAAGAAATATGTCGAATGCACGGCATGTCAGACGCGGAAGAAGGATGTATGTTTGATCCGTGGGGCGGTGGGATCAGGGAGCTTTGCGAGCGGGGATTTATGAATTACGTGGTGCAGGAAAAGAAATCCTATTGCCCCTCTCCCCGATATGCGCCCCTTTCCGATGACGTAGCAAAGCTGGAGATCGCAAGACGGTATTTCACCAATATTGCCCCCGCAACCATCCACGACGCCATGTATTTTCTTGGTGCAAAGCAAAGCGAGGTCAAGAATTGGCTGTCGCAACTGCCTGTCTGCAGTACCGATTGCAACGGAAAGACCTATTACTATATTGAGAACGGCAAGAAATACGATCACATGATTCCAGATTGCCTTTTACTTGCGGGATTTGATCAACTCATGTTGGGCTATCAGAAAAAGGAAAGTCTGTATCTCTCCGACGAGCATTTGCGTGGGATATTCAATCTCGCAGGAATCGTGATGCCTGCGATCCTGCTCCGCGGAACCGTGGTGGGAAAATGGAAAAAGAAGAATCGCAAGCTGACGCTCACGTTTTTTATCCCGGTGACGTCTGAAGATATAACCATTATACGGGAAAAGGCTGAATCCATCTGGACGGACGTTGCTATAATTGAGCTTGAATAATCAAAACAGGAGAGATGCAATAACTTTCCTGTTCATTTGTGCAGATAATCGTCTATTCAAGCGATGTCTTTGGTCATAGTCGAAAAATAATGAAGCTTTGTCAAAGTTTTTTCATTTGGTACTTTACAAAATGATTTTTTTGTGGTATACTAATCTGCGTACTAGATAAGTTGCTTCGCGTAAAGCTTGGGATTTTTTCAAATGCCAAGTCAAAAGTATTATCAAGAAAGTGCAATTGCTTTTTATAGCTTGATTTTCAAAGAAGGAAGTGTCATTATGGCAAATTACGAAAGAAGAGTGGGTACGGTATCCAGAGGTATCCGTTGCCCCATTATCCGCGAGGGAGAAGACCTTGCAACAATTGTATCCGAAAGCGTACTCCTTGCGGCTGAATCCGAAGGTTTTGAGCTGCGTGACAGAGACGTTATTTCCGTTACCGAATCAGTTGTTGCCCGTGCGCAGGGTAATTATGCTTCTGTAGAAGATATTGCAAACGATGTAAAGGCCAAACTTGGTGAAGCTGAATCCGTCGGTGTTATTTTCCCGATTCTCTCCCGCAATCGATTTGCTATTTGTCTGCGCGGTATCGCTATGGGCGTTAAAAAGATCGTGCTTATGCTCGCATATCCTTCTGACGAGGTGGGCAACGAGCTTGTCAGCCTTGACAAGCTCGATGCGGCAGGCGTCAATCCCTATTCCGATGTTCTTACTGAGGCAAAGTACCGTGAATACTTCGGTGTAAACAAGCACGAGTTTACCGGCGTTGACTACGTTCAGTACTATGCTGACCTTGTTCGCGAATGCGGTGCAGAGGTTGAGGTAATTTTCGCAAATCAGCCTAAGGCAATTTTGGAATACACGGACACCGTGATCAACTGCTCCATTCACACAAGAGCCCGCACCAAGCGCATCCTTCTCGAAAACGGTGCAAAGAAGGTATTCAATCTTGACGAAATTCTCAATGCACCCGTAAACGGCAGCGGTTACAACGAATTATACGGACTTCTCGGTTCTAATAAGGCAACCGAGAACAAAGTAAAGCTGTTCCCCAGAGAGTGCAAGGGTCTCGTGCTTGATATTCAGAAAAAGATTTTCGACGCTTGCGGTAAGCACGTTGAAGTTATGGTTTACGGTGACGGTGCGTTCAAGGATCCCCAAGGTAAGATTTGGGAGCTTGCCGACCCCGTAGTTTCCCCCGCATATACGGACGGATTGATCGGTACTCCCAACGAGCTTAAACTGAAGTACCTCGCGGATAACGACTATAAGGATCTTTCCGGCGAGGCTCTCAAGGAAGCTATTTCCAAGAGTATTCGTGAAAAGGAAGGCTCGCTTGTGGGCAATATGGCCTCTCAAGGCACTACTCCCCGTAAGCTCACAGACCTGATCGGCTCACTTTGCGATTTGACAAGCGGCTCGGGCGATAAAGGTACTCCGATCGTACTTGTACAGGGATATTTCGATAACTACACTAACTAATTATGAACAACAAAATGGAAGGCAATTTACTACCTTCCATTTTGTTGTTATTGCTCTAAATTTCGTTAGGCTATTAAATTTTAGTTGTGATTGCCGAAAACATTCCATTCGGGCTTGAATTTTTAGCCGGAATCTGATACAATTGTTTTATACAAACCGATTGTGAGGAATTTTTATGAAACGATTACTGCTGTTTCTTCTCTGCTTTTGTCTGACAGGCTGTACCTATCTCGGTGCAACCGAAGAAATCCTGATCAGCTCGCCTTACGCGTTGACGCTCAGTACCATCGAGACCTTTGCAACAGCGCCAGAGACTACCCCTCCCGCTTCGGTGACTGATGAAGATGCCGACGAATTACCTGTGACGACGGTTGTCACCGAGCCTCCGATGCCGGAGGTGACGATCCTGATCCTCAGCACGTCTACCAAGAAGATCCATTACTACGAGGCGTGCTCCTATGCTGCGAATATTATGGATAAGAATCGCAAGACCGCATCGGTGGAGCACGAGGACGATCTGATCCAAGAAGGATATACCGTCTGTAGCTGGTGCGCGAAAAAGCGCGGGGAGTGACACGACTTGAACAGGTGTAATGCAGACGCCTATGGCGCTCACTGCTACAATAAACCCTGTCGCGAAAATGAAATAAAGCCGATAGAAAAATGTCTATCGGCTTTATTTGGTCTGAGT
>CAZFJJ010000210.1:0-3398 GCA_964519075.1 uncultured Lachnospiraceae bacterium | reverse complement strand
GCCTTCCGAGATGAAGTCGCCCGGCAGGGAGGTCTGGCATTGAAATTCACCTCCCAGACCATGAACGGAGTGCCTGATCGCCTGGTACTCCTTCCGGGTGGAAAATGTGGATTCTGTGAACTGAAAGCCCCCGGCAAGATGATGCGTCCACTGCAGGTGAAGCGAAAGCAGCAGCTCGAAGAACTGGGATTCCCAGTTTTCTGCGTTGACAGCTTTGAGCAGATCAAGCCGGTCATTCGGGCGATCCGTGAGTATAACCCCGGAGACCCCACAGAAGGCATCGGTGCAAAGATCCCCGTACTGGAGAGGGTGATGCACCGTGCCGATGAGATGGGTGATGTCGGATTCATGGAGTACGATGAGTTCGCAGCTAAGTACGGAGATCCCTTCCCGGAATTCCACAAGCTGACCGAGGAAGAGATACGGGAGTGTGAGGAACGGCTGATGTAGAACAGCCGGTTACAGATACAGTCGGATACAGATACAGCCAGAAAAGGAGGATATGATAATGGCAGAAACCATAAACGCAGTAACGAGCAGAAACGCAGTAGAGGCGGTCATTCCGGCCACTGCACAGGAACCCAGTCCGGGTGTAATGCGGGTTGCTATTCAGGGCGGCGATAGGAAAATGCTGAACCGAGAGCAGCTTCACGAATATCAGGTGTATGCCTGCGACTTTCTGAAAACCCACCCGATTGCGGCATTATTTCTCGACATGGGATTGGGGAAGAGCATTATTACGCTGACGGCGTTGAAGGACTTGATTCTGGATTATGCCCTTGTCGGGAAGGTACTGATTATCGCCCCGCTTCGTGTGGCGAGAGATACTTGGCCGAATGAGTTGAAAAAGTGGAGTCACCTCGAAAATCTGGACATGTCGGTCATGGTGGGAACTGAGAAGCAGCGGATCGCGGCATTGCAGAAATCTGCTCTGATCTACACCATCAATCGTGAGAACGTACAGTGGCTGGTGGATTACTACAAAAAACATCAGCTGACGTGGGATTTTGATACTGTGGTGATCGATGAGCTGAGTAGCTTTAAGAACTATTCCACCAAGCGGTGGCGCAGTCTTCGGAGTGTTCGTCCGCTGTGCAAGCGGATGATCGGTCTGACCGGTACCCCGGCACCGGGTGGTATGTTCGACCTTTGGGCAGAGATCGGTCTGCTCGATCAGGGGGTAAGGCTGGGGCGGTTTGTTACCCGTTTCCGTGAGCAGTTCTTCAAAGCCGAAAGCTATAATCCCAGTTCCCGTATCGTTTACAAGTATGGCTTGGTAGAGGGCGCAGAGCAGAAAATCTACGATAAGATTTCGGACATTTGTATTTCCATGAGTGCCATGGACTACCTCGATATGCCGGAGTACCTCCATCTTTCCTACCCGGTCGAGATGTCGGAACAGGAGAAGGAACTGTACGAAAAGCTGAAAAACGACTTGATTATCCCGATGATGGATGGTGATGTGGAAGCTGCAAATGCTGCGGCGTTGTCCAACAAGCTCCTGCAGATGGCGAACGGTGCGGTCTACGATGAAAACGGTACTGCCCGACACATTCATGACCGGAAACTGGAAGCCCTCGAAGATCTGATTGAAGCAGCCAACGGGCAAAGCGTACTGATCGGCTACTGGTTCAAGCATGACAAGGAACGTATTCAGGCATACCTCACTGACCGGAAGATGGAGGTAAGAGAGCTGAAATCCAGCAAGGATTTTGATGACTGGAACGCAGGGAAGATTCCCATCGCGCTGATCCACCCGGCTTCCGCTGGGCATGGATTGAACATCCAGGAGGGCGGACACATCCTGATCTGGTTCGGGCTGACCTGGTCGTTGGAACTCTATCAGCAGACCAACGCCCGACTCTGGCGACAGGGGCAGAAGAACACGGTCAGTGTTTACCACATCGTCACCACCGGAACAATGGACGAGAACGTGATTCAAGCTCTTGGTGACAAGTCTGTAAGGCAGGATGATCTCATTCGTGCTGTGAAGGCACAGCTGAGAAGTTGACGGGATTTTATCCTGCGAGGAACAATGATTCCCCGGAGTGTCAGCGGATACTGGTACCCCGGAAAAGAAAGGAGCAAAAACATGAGTATGTACAAAGAAAATCCCCCCAACATCGGAAGCAATCTTAATGCTTCGGGAATTGACAGCAACCCCACGAATCCTGTGATGGACATCCGCGACTATGAGATGCCGCCTGTATTCCATGAGGAGTATGTGGAGATCAGGGGTGTCAAGGTCAGCCTTGACAGTTGGGAAAGCGAAGCCGAACGTGTTTATTACCGCGGACGGGCTGAGAAGCTTCTCGGTTTCTATCGCAATGATGTTGCAAGACTTCGGAGTGCACAGGTCGATCTGAGTAACTGGCAGGAGCTGAAATGGGAAGATGTGTTCGACCCGACTGCGGGACTTCGCGGTGTCAGCTATGACCGGGAACGAGTGCAGACCAGTAACATTTCTAACGAGCCCTACCAGATTTATGTAAATGCCGAGACCAAGTTGGAACGGAACAAGCGCGAGAGGGAATACTTGGAACGTGAAGTTCACGAGTGGCAGCGTCGTGTGAATACTGGTCTGAATCTTCTGAAGCTCCTGACAGGAAACACGCAAAAGGTGGCTCAATATTTATGGTTTGATGAAGAGAATCTGTCTTGGGACGCTATTGCCAATGTGGTGCATGTCAGTCGGATGACCGTTTCAAATGAACGGAATCGTGCGATTGAAATTGTGGCATTCTACATCAAAAGGACAGATTACCGTGAAGTAAACAGATGGTTTCAATAAATCGAGTCAAACGCAGTCACTTCGGTTGAGAAATCAACACACTCGCCCTACAGCCTCCAGCGTATGTACATGATGCGTGGGGGCTGTACTTTTTTTCGATGAACACTTCACCTTGGATTTGTTGGCAACCAGTTGAGAAGACAAGAAGGCATGCATCTAAAAAATGTTGCCTTGTTGCCTCGTTGCCTAATATTTCGGCAAACTCTTGAAAGATGAAAAATTAGTCATCCTTATTTGTACTGGAATTGTACTGTTTTTGGACTTCCATTTTGATTTAAAGTGTGGTATAATTATAATGCGGAAAGTGAAAGGGAAACCGACCGCGGGAGCATAGAAGCGTGGGAGAACCGGGGCGCCAGGAACGTCCGGTAAGCCGGGAGTACCCAGAGCAGCGGAGGAAATATCCTCTGCATTTTTTATGCCCTTGACACTCTGCGACACCGCTCCTACAGGTTCGCCGGGTGAAATCGGTTGTCTGCTCACACCGCTGGTATCCAGCTTTCGTCCTTTCTCTGGGTACCACTACATACAGAAGGCATACATGAGCGCAGTAACTGGTTACGGAGCAATCCGAATCGGAACTGCGCTTTTTGTTTGCCCAAAATCT
>CAZFJJ010000209.1:0-3412 GCA_964519075.1 uncultured Lachnospiraceae bacterium | reverse complement strand
TGGGTTTGGGCTACTGCCCAACTGCATTTGTACTCACAAATGCGATGCTGGTTCTTCTCAACAAGAATTGAGTGATTTTTCAAATTCTCCGCTAAGGACATCACTCTTTGACTCTTTGCGTTTTTTCTTACCACGAGGGGGCATCCTTGCAGTGTTTTTTGTTGACAACGAATCCGCGCTCATGCAAAATCGGCAGAGAACAATCTCTGCCGATTCTGATTTGTAGGGGAGGCGTTTCGCCTCCCGTTTGTAAGGAATAAACCGATCCGTGTGGGATGGGAAACCCCTCCCCTACGGTAAATCAACTCACCTGTGTAATTTACAGTTCGATGATTTCCATATGAGCCAGCATTGCGTTTTTGACCTTTTCCAACGCTTGGATCGCTTTTTCTCTGCTGGGGTAGCAAGCAATATCGCGCCAACACGTCGTACCCGCTTGAACCATCAAACAAGTGCCATCCACGCGAAGTCCGCCACGGCAGCATAACAGTTTAGATTTATCGGGGCTCAATACATACGTATACTGTTCGGACTTCACCTGCGTTCCATCGGGCAGAACGAACTCAAAGTGACCGAGTGCATCTTCAATGGCATCTTGCACAGCACAGGTGACGACGCTTTCCAGTTGGTCATCCAAGGCTTCCGAAACGGCATCCTCGATCATCTCCCGAAGGCGGTCTTCCATTTCGTCCACAAGTTCATCAATGTTGATTTTTTCGTTTTCACTCATTAGTGTGTTCCTCCCGAATTCTATTCCTCTGCGTATAATCTGTCCAATTTCCAACGCATCGGATTTTCATAAATGTATTTTACGATCTCGTCGTAATCGTCGCGGTTTCGGATAATATGATCGTGGAAGGAAGTCTGAAATAACTTGTTCTTCCATCCATTCTTTCGGCATTCTCTTGTCGTTAATGATTTATACGCACAAATAACATCCATGACCGTAGGGCGGGGGCTTGCTCCCGCCGTCTCGTTGCCTATTAGTAATATAACATGAATATGATTCGGCATAATTATATAATTATCGATTTTTACATAGGGATAGCGATCGGGTATTAGCAATAGCTGCTCTTCCGCAATTTTGCCGTATTCCGTTAGTTCCGGAACGGCGGGAGCAAGCCCCCGCCCTACGATGCGAGACAACACGCATCTTCTGTTTTGGGTACAAATTGTTACGAAACATGCGCCGACAGCACTATAATCGTAATTATCTAATCGCGGATGTTTCCTTTTCGGCAATCTATCCTCTGTATTCATCATTCCTCCGGCAATTCCCGGTCGATGGAATCAAAGACACCGTCCTTGATGTAGACGCGGGGCACGCGGGGATTGATGTTGCAGATCAGTTCGTAGCCGATAGTGCCGATGGATTCGGCCAGCGTGTCGGCAGACAGCACCGCCTCACCGTCCACGCCGAAGAGGGTCGCGGTGTCGCCCACTCCAACGTCGGGCAGATCGGTCACGTCCACCATGCACTGATCCATGCAG
Source organism: uncultured Lachnospiraceae bacterium (assembly GCA_964519075.1). Taxonomy (GTDB): domain Bacteria; phylum Bacillota; class Clostridia; order Oscillospirales; family CAG-272; genus CAKSQF01. The sequence goes on along the minus strand of CAZFJJ010000209.1, from coordinate 1,921 downwards.
ATGCGCCCGATGATGGGAGCCTCCCTGCCGCCGATCAGCACCATTCCCTTCCCTGACCACAAGCGGGGCAGACCGTCGGCGTAGCCAACGGCCAGCGTAGCGATGCGGGTCTCGCGGGTGGTAACGTAGGTGCAACCGTAGCTGACCGGAGTGCCTGCGGGCACCGTTTTCAAAAAGACCACGTGGGTCTTGAAGCTCATCACGGGACGGATGCCTCCGATGCGGGCGGGATCCACCTCGCCGGAGGGGTGCATTCCGTAGAGGATGATGCCCTCCCGCCCCATTTCCAGATCGGGGGACAGCTCGATCAGCCCCGCGCTGTTCTGGATATGGCGGATGGGGATACGGATTCCCCGCGCCGCAAGACGGGCGCAAAAATCGTTGAATCGGGAGAGCTGCAGGAGACTGTAGCTCTGATCGGCAGAGTCGGCGGCGGCAAAATGGCTGTAGATGCCCTCCACCTCAATGCCGGGCAGCGCGCAGATCTCGGCGATCGCCTCGATCGACGCGTTGCTGCAGTCCAAGCCGATGCGGGTCATGCCGGTATCCAGCGCGATATGCACCTTGGCGGTCTTCCCTGCGGCCACCGCGGCGGCGGAGAGCAGCTTGGCCTCCCCCACGTCATCCATGGTGGCAGTGATGCCGTAGCGCACCATCTTTGGGAAGTCGGACAGCGGCACGTGTCCCAACAGCAGGATGGGCGTTTTCAGCCCCGCGTGGCGCAGCTCCAACGCCTCGTCGGTGAAGGCAACGGCAAAGTAATCGGCGCGGCCTTCCAGAAGCCTTCCGATCCGCACCGCGCCGTGACCGTAGGAGTTGGCCTTCAGCACGCAAAGCAGCTTCATGGTCGCGGGAATATGGCGGCGCACTGCCTCAAAATTATGTTCCAACGCATCCAGGTCGATCTGTGCCCAGGTGCGCAGCTTATCGGTAATCGTTTTCATGAAATCCCTCACGTCGGTGGATTGCCTATTATCGGTCAATTCATATTATACACCGCCGCTCGCCGTTTGTCAACCGCTTTCCCGATTTTGCCCCAAAAGACCCGCGCTCCGGCTTCGCCGATCCGCACAAGCGCCCCACAGCCGTTGATGCAGGACTTTTTTCGACATATTGATGTATTTTTCAAAATTTCCAAAATTATTTTTCTAAAACCACTTTACAATACGATTATTTTCTTGTATAATAGGGTATTGATTGTATTGCAAGGAGAAAAAACATGGTATACGAAAATATGGAATTTCTGGCAAAATACGACCCCGCCGTGGCGGATGCAATTGCCCGCGAGCTTGCCCGCCAGCAGGACGGCATCGAGCTGATCGCCTCCGAAAACTGCGTTTCCGAGGCGGTCATGGCAGCCAACGCCAGCGTCCTCACCAATAAATACGCCGAGGGCTACCCCGGCAAGCGTTACTACGGCGGCTGCTCTGCCGTAGACATCGTGGAAAACATTGCCCGCGACCGCGCAAAGGAGCTATTCGGCGCCGCTTTCGCCAACGTCCAGCCCCACTCAGGCGCACAGGCCAACACCGCCGTTTACGTCGCATTTCTCAAACCCGGCGACACGGTCATGGGTATGAATCTTGCCCACGGCGGTCACCTCACCCACGGTTCCCCCGTCAACGTGTCCGGTCTGCTCTACAACTTCGTCCCCTACGGCGTAGAGGACGACACCGGCATCATCGACTACGACAAGGTAGAAGCCATTGCGATGGAGTGTAAGCCCAAGCTGATCGTGGCAGGCGCGTCGGCATACCCCCGCGTGATTGATTTTGAACGCTTCGCTGAGATCGCGCACAAGGTTGGCGCACTGCTGATGGTAGATATGGCACACATCGCAGGCCTCGTCGCAGGCGGACAACATCCCTCCCCCGTCCCCTACGCCGACATCACCACGACTACCACCCACAAGACCCTCCGC
>CAZFJJ010000208.1:0-3491 GCA_964519075.1 uncultured Lachnospiraceae bacterium | reverse complement strand
GGGTCATCTGCCTGTCCACCGATAAGGCGGCCTATCCCGTCAACGCCATGGGTACCTCCAAGGCCATGATGGAGAAGGTAGTGGTGGCAAAATCGCGCACCGTCTCCCCTGAGGAAACTGCCATTTGCTGTACCCGCTACGGCAACGTCATGTGCAGCCGCGGATCGGTGATCCCCCTGTGGATCGATCAGATCAAGGCAGGCAGTCCCATCACCATTACCGAGCCGAAGATGACCCGCTTCATCATGTCTCTGGAGGAGGCGGTGGATCTGGTGCTCTTCGCCTTTGCGAACGGTACCAGCGGCGACATTCTGGTGCAAAAAGCACCCGCTTGCACTATCGAGACGCTGGCGAAGGCGGTCTGCGAGCTGTTTGCGCCCGAGACCGAGATCAAGATCATCGGCATCCGTCACGGCGAAAAGCTGTACGAGACTCTGCTGACCAACGAGGAATGCGCCAACGCCACCGATATGGGCGACTTCTACCGCGTCCCCTGCGACAAGCGGGATCTCAATTACGATAAATACTTCAAAGACGGCGACACCGCCCGCAATCCGCTGACCGAGTTCAATTCCAACAATACTCAGCTGCTGGACGTGGAGGGCGTCAAGGAAAAGCTGCTGTCCCTCCAATACATTCGGGACGAGCTGGCCGCTTGGAAGGATAGAAAATGAACATACTGATCACCGGAGCTGCCGGCTTCGTGGGCAAAAACCTGACGGCGGCACTTTGCAACATTCGGGATGGGAAGGACAAGACCCATCCCGCGCTGTGCATCGGCGAGATTTTCGAGTACGATCTGGACACCGATCCCGGACTGCTTGCCGACTACTGCGCCCGTGCGGACTTCGTGTTTCACCTGGCGGGGGTCAACCGTCCCCGCGATCCTGCCGAGTTTATGGCGGGCAACTTTGGATTTTCCTCTCGTTTGCTGGAGACGCTGAAGGAATGCGGCAACACCTGCCCCGTGTTGCTGTCCTCGTCGATACAGGCGACCCTAATCGGCCGCTACGACAGCGATTACGGACGGAGCAAGAAGGCGGGGGAAGAGCTGTTTTTTGCATATGGCGAGGCGACCGGTGCGAGGGTGCTGGTCTACCGTTTCCCCAATCTCTTCGGCAAATGGTGCCGCCCCAACTACAACTCCGCCGTGGCGACCTTCTGTCACAATATAGCCAACGACCTGCCGATCACGGTAAACGACCCGTCGGTGGAGCTGGAACTGCTCTACATTGACGATCTCATCGACGAAATGCTGGCCGCGCTGGAGGGAAGGGAACACCGTTGCACCTTCGACGGCGTCCAAACCGTCCCGTGCGAGGACGGCAAATACTGTGCCGCTCCCATCACCCACAGGGTGAAGCTGGGCGAGATCGCAGATCTGCTCCACCTTTTTGCCCGGCAGCCGCAGACGCTGATGCTGCCCGAGATCCCCGCAGGCTCCTTTGCCAAGAAGCTCTATTCCACCTATCTGTCCTACCTTCCCAAGGAGAAGATCGCCTTCCCCCTGAAGATGAACGTGGATAATCGAGGAAGCTTTACCGAGCTGTTGAAAACTGCAAACTGCGGACAGGTGTCGGTGAACATCTCCAAGCCCGGGATCACCAAGGGACAGCATTGGCATCACACCAAGTGGGAGTTTTTTATGGTAGTGGCAGGACGCGGACTGATTCAGATGCGCAAGATCGGATCGGATGAGGTGTTGAACTTCGAGGTTTCGGGGGACAGGATCGAGGCGGTGCATATGCCGCCCGGCTATACCCACAACATCATCAATCTGTCCGAGACCGAGAATCTGGTGACCGTGATGTGGGCAAACGAATCCTTCGACCCCGATCACCCCGATACGTTTTTTGAGGTAGTAGAAAAACAATGACATTTACGCCTGCCCAGCAAACCCTCTTTGCGTTGATCGCGGAGAATCTGTTTGGGCATCCCTTCACCCCCGTCCCCGATGCGTGCTGGTCGGAGGTCTACGCCGAGAGCCGAGCCCAGGCGGTGACGATGCTGGCGTTTCAAAATTACAAATCGCTCCCCTTAGAGGGGGAGCTATCCCAAAAGCTGGAGGACGTGCTGCAAAAGCACACCCTTCAAAATATCCGCAATTTCCGCAGTCACGCCCATCTGCATCGGCTGATGACCGAGGCGGGGATCTCTTACTGCGTGCTGAAGGGGATCGCCTCGGCGCATTACTATCCCTCGCCGCTGGTTCGTGCCATGGGCGACGTGGATTTCTACGTTTCGCCCGCCGATACGGAGCGGGCTGAGCAGGTGCTTGCGGACGACGGCTTTACCCCCGATGCTCGCGAGCAGGTGCACCATCAGGTGTACCGCAGACCCGGGATGCATTACGAGCTTCATCGCGAGGTGGCAGGCGTGCCCGATGGCAGGGCAGGCGAGATCATCCGCGACTATCTTGCCGATCTGAGCGAGTTTGCTGTCCCCACGTTCGATGAATTTGTGACCTATCAGAATCCGTCGCCCTTCCATCACGGGCTGATCATGCTTCTGCATATGCAGCATCATCTCTTGTCGGAGGGAATTGGTCTGCGCCATCTCTGCGATTGGGCGGTGTTTGCCTGCAATCTGCCCGAGGAAGAGTTTACCGCGCTGTTTGCAGAAAAGCTCCGCGCCGTTGGGCTGTGGAAATTTGCACAGACGGCAAGCCTTGCGGCAACCCGTCATTTGGGCGCGCCCTGCCGCGACTGGATGGGGGAGGATTCCGACCTTGCCGACGCGCTGATGGCAGACATTGTGGCAGGAGGAAATTTCGGCAGGAAGGATCACAACCGCTCCTACGAGGGGATGCTGATTTCCAACCGCGGCAAGGACGGCGTGAAGAAGGGGCGCATCCGACAGGGCTTTGCCTCCATGAATCGGATCGTGCGTGGCTTCTGGCCCATCGCCGCCAAGCTACCGCTCCTGTACCCCTTCGGTTGGATCTTTTTTACCCTGCGCTACTTGGTGCGCGTACTACTGGGCAAGCGAAAGGCGCCCAGCGCCATCCGCACCATTGAAAACAGCGGAAAACGAAAAGAACTGTACGGCCGTCTCAGGCTGTACGAGATAGAGGAGGAGTAACTCCCATGAAAATGAAGACCGACTATACCGACGTAAAGTTTCAAGATAACGGCAAGCTGAAGCTGCTGATCATCGTAGGCACCCGCCCCGAGATCATTCGCCTGTCCGCCGTGATCACCAAGTGCAGACGCTATTTCGACTGTATTCTGGCGCACACGGGACAGAACTACGATTACAACTTAAACGGCGTCTTTTTTAGAGATCTGCAGCTGGACGCGCCCGAGGTCTATATGGACGCGGTGGGTGCAGACCTTGGCGAGACGGTGGGCAATATCATCAGCTGCTCCTATAAGCTGATGAGCGCCGTGAAGCCAGACGCCCTGCTGATTTTGGGCGACACCAACTCCTGTCTGTCGGCCATCGCCGCCAAGCGGCTGCACATCCCCATCTTCCACATGGAAGCGGGCAAC
>CAZFJJ010000207.1:0-3493 GCA_964519075.1 uncultured Lachnospiraceae bacterium | reverse complement strand
GACGGCGCCTCGACGTCCCGCCCGCTAAGGTGGCACCTCTGCTTCGTAGGGCGGGGGCTTGCTCCCGCCGTGCGCCGAGATGTTGACTTGGAATAATCGTTAGGCGTCTAAGGAAATAATTCGGCTTTGCCGAATTGTAATTCGAGGAGGGGAAGAAACCATCTCAGACGCCGAAGTTTCCTTCTCTCCCCTTAGTTGCGCATAGCGCAACTATCCCCTCTCATCTTCCTTGGCTGACGGGCTGCGAAAGAGAAACTAAATGGTGGGTTTGGCGGGTATATTATTCCACAGTTCCCTGTTTAGGGCGATCCGGATACAATTTCCCGTTTTGGTATATCCAAATCGGGAACCAATCATTATCACCATATTGATTTTGCAGTTGCAAATGCTCACACAGCAACAAATACGCCGTCGCTTTTTGGGCTTCCTTTTTGGAAGATGCAGAAACCGTGCGTCTAATACCCGTTCTATCATTGATAATCGAGCCTATACATCCCCAAATCGGATTGCCGTCCTTGTCTTTTCCCAAATCAAAAAACTCGTATTTCGGCATACTGCACTGCTCTTTTTCTGCCAATTCTTTCAATTTCATTATGGCGTTATCAATATGGATCCCCATCAAATTGCATTCATTTTGAACGATCCGCTGAAGCCGTTCATCCAGATTCAAAGCTTGACAAACTGCTTTCTCCAATATGATCGGATCCCATTTCGAATCAACTGTAATCGCTCCGATAATCGCCTCAAACAGATCCGCCTTGACCTTAGTTTGTTGGTCAGCTCGATTATGCACGTCGCTTTTTCCCACGATCAGATAATCAGCAATATTCCATTCATCAATCAGCTCTGCAAACAGTTGATTGCTCGTCAACTCTTGCTTCAAAGAAGTAAATTGGTCTTCCCGAATGCGACAAGAATAATCTCCCTCGATATTCAAAGAAACGCTTCGTTCGGCAATCCGTTTTACCACATAATGTCCCAACACCTGATCGCCGATCAACTCAAACAGTTCATTGCTCTTGCCACCATCTTCCGCACAGTACGAGCGTCTTCGAAACGCTTGACTTAAGATATAACTGCTTCGGATACAATGTCCTGTTTTCTCTTGAATGAGTGCTCTTAGTTTGACTACGTCCTGTTTGCTAAAATACTTTTGATGTTTCATGTTTTCCTCCAAAATATTGATTTGTCGAGGAAAAGAAAAGACCTTTGCACGCAGAAAAAACTACCCACAAACGGATAGCACAATTCCATGCCAAGGTCCATCAAATCTAAATAATATTCGTAATACATTCTGCTTCTTACCTCCACTTGCATAGAGACAACAAGCAAATAACATTACTCAACTACTTGGAGTCGATCTCTTCCCTGACAAATTTATTATACACCCCGATATGCATAATGTCAATCCCCTGCCCTGTAAATTCGCAAAAATCTTAGCACATATATTTGTGTGCGCGACGAGGATTCGTCGCGCTTTATAAAAGTTCTTTCGGGGTTAAAGGGGTGCTTTCTTTCAAGAAAGCACCCCTTGATTATATTCAATTCATCTTCATCTTACCGGAAGCTTCCAGGAGCTTGATGAAGAGGCCGCCCTGAACGGAGCGGTGACGGAAGCCGACCTGCTGACCGGTGTGTACCCAGTACCAGTCGGTCATGGGGCAACGGGAGTCGGAGAAGTTGTAGGTCAGCCACAGGGGGTGAACCATTTCTTCGAAGGTCGCCTTGTCTTCTGCCAGGGTCGCGGTCCATACCAGCCAGTCGGACTTGGTGTAGGGCTTACGGTTGTCCAAAGGCAGACCGTAGGGATAGGTCTTTTCCTTGTAGGAAGCGACCTCGGTAGCGATCACATTCTTGTCCATCACATTGGTGCCGAACAGCTTATCCCAAACGATGTTGTACTTCATGGAGAAGGAGCCGGGACGATCGAACGCCAGACGGTAGGAGCCGTCGCCGTTGGACGCGCGGACTGCCCAGTCAGCGGCCAGTTCCTTTGCCTTAGCCAGATACTCGTCCGCCTTTGCGGTGTCGCCCATCATCTTGTAGATCAGGGACAGACCGATGATACCCGAAATCGCCTTCAGAGACAGGTTGCAGTTGTGCGCCAGATGGCCTGCAAAGTCGTCGGTGCAGAGCTGGTTAGCAGGGTCTGCGCCATACTTCAGCAGATAGTTTGCCCACATTTCCAGAAGGTCCATGTTTTCCTTGGCGAAGGTTACGTCGCCGGAAGCGATGGCGTGGGTGGCCGCCATAACGATCATATTGCCGCACTCCTCAACGGGCATCTGACCGTCGATGTTGTTGTCGGCGTAGACCTGACCGTTGACGTGAGGATACTGTCCTGCGTCGTGGGGAGCGAAGTCGAACTTCAGCTTCTTTGCCCACTCGTCGCTGCGGGAGTACTTGTAGATGGGTCTCATCATGCCTGCTACCAGCTCGGGGTTGTACAGCAGGAACATGGGGATGGAGGGGTAGGAAACGTCAACGGTAGCGGCACAGCCGTTGGAGTGGCACTCCTTGGAGATGTACAGGATGTTGCCGTCGGTGTCCAGAACCAGCTTGTGAGCGGCACAAACCTGACGGTATGCCAGCTCCAGAAGCTCTGCGTATTCCTTGCCGCCTGCAGCCTCTGCGTCGGAAGCCAGCTTTGCGGAGAATGCGTCCGCCTTCACCATCACGTCAGCGTAATCGGCGTAAGCCTTGACGATCTCGTCGGTGATCAGCGCGCCGTCCTTGCTCCACCAGGTCTTCAGGTGCTCGCCGAAGTAGATCATCGACTCTACGTCGTCGTAAGCGAAGGTGAAGAGGGTGCCGCACTCGGTCACGGTATTTTCAGCGGTCACGAAGGTCATGAAGATAGACTCGCCGTGACGCTCTCTTTCGCGGAATGCCATAGGGATCTCTTCCACAGCGGCAGTACCGCCCTTGGTAGAGAGATAGAAGTAACCCCAGTCGATACGGATATCGTCGCCGCGGCGCGCCAGAACGCGCTGATCGCGGTTGCCGATCTTAGCGGTAGCGATGCCGTCGCCCAGCGTCACAACCTCGGTGTCCACTCTGCCAAAGCCTCTGAAATCAAGGCAGATCTCCTCGGAAACGGCTACCTTTGCGGTAACGGTATGCTCAGCGCCGTCTACGGAGGTGTAGGACAGCTTCAGGTAGGAGATAGGACGGGTGAAGTAGTAGTAATCGTCGGGCAGCAGGGGAGTGGAGAAGAGTGCGGTCAGCTTGATGCCTGCGCCTTGGAAGGTGTACTCGGTGGAAAGTGCGGTCACCTTCAGATCGACCTGCTCCATCTTGGGCAGTCTCTTGTTGGCTCTACCCATGAAAATGTAGTCGGTGCCGTCTACGTTGACGGTGCCGATCATGGTATTGGGCTTGCCGGTCCAGTGCTCGGTGGTAGAATCGGTGAGTTTGTCCGCGGGGGACCAAACGGAGAAGTAGGGGTCCACTGTGATCAGCGGGACTGACGGAGGTCTGAGTTTCATAAGCG
>CAZFJJ010000206.1:0-3494 GCA_964519075.1 uncultured Lachnospiraceae bacterium | reverse complement strand
CCTTCGCCTTCGTCATCGAAGAGGGACAGCCGGTCTGCGCCGAGTGTATGATGAAGGAAGGTGCTCCCCCTGCCCATCCGCTGGAGGTATCTCTCCCCCTGCTCCGCTCTCTGCTGAGAGTGCCCCTGCAGAAGCTATACTCCTTCGAAGCGAACGAGGGGATGCGGTGGGAGATGTCGTCCCTGTGTGAAAAGCACCTGTTGTCCCATCTGGAGCGCACGCCCTCTACCCTGCAGTTTTATAAATCGGTGGTGGAGTAACGCCGAACTATTCACGAGGTATCTGCAATGAACATAATCTGGTCCAAATATGTGCAGGGCATCGGCACGCTGTATCTCTCTCGCAAGCTGCGCTTTGACGATCGTTTTGCACCGCAGTACAAGGCTTTGTTTGACTTGGATGAAACGAAGCCCCTCTGCATTTTAGAAATCGGATGCGGCCCCGGTTCGCTGGCAGGCGCACTCCGCCGCTGGTATCCCGATGCCGAGATTACGGGAATAGATCGGGACAGTGAATTCATCCGATTCGCCCGCGAACACGAAGAGGGTATCACCTTTTTGGAGGGCGACGCAACCGCCCTGCCCTTTGCCGACGGAACCTTTGACGTGACCATTTCCAATACGGTGAGCGAGCATATTGAGCCCTCCTGCTTCTACGGCGAACAACTTCGCGTGCTCAAACCAGGCGGCATTTGCTTGGTGCTGTCCTCCCGACGAGGAATTCATCTACCTGCCGATTGTCTGAAACCTGATGAAGTTGAAAAACAATTTTGGCAAAAGGCGGAGCAATTCGATGATTCTATGGAGAAATACGCCGTGTGCAGATATCCAATGAGCGAAACGGAGTTACCCCTTGCGATGAAACAGTACGGATTCCAAGAAATCCGTACTGGCTATACTACCATAGATCTGACCCCCGACGATCCCAAGTATCCTCCTGAGATGGCGCACGCAATGATCAATGCCCACAGACAGACCTCGCTGGAAGCCATTGACTCGGTAGCGGTAACATTGGCCGATCATTTTTCGGCAGCGGAATTGGACGAAGTGCGTGGGCATGTCAATACCAAGTACGATACGCGCATCGCGCTGTTTGACCGTGGCGAAGCCCAATGGGACACCACCGTATCGGTTATTATGGTAGTGCGCGGCACAAAATAAATCACCCGGGCGACAAGTATTTGTCGCCTTTATAGAAGTTTTTGAAGATTCCAAAGAAACCAGAGTTTGCCGCAGGCAAACTCCCTCGTAATTCGGCCTTGCCGAATTACATGTTTTCTCAAAAAGTTTCTTTGGCGGGTTCAAGGGCAGAGCCCTTGATGATGAATTATGAAAGACTATACGAAAGCATTAAAAACACTGGAATACGATAAGATTTTGTCTCTGCTGGCTGCGGCGGCGCAGACCACGGGCGCACGGGAGATGGCGCTTTGTGCCACTCCCGAGGACGATCCCGTGAAGGTAGCACGGCTGCAGCAGGAGACCGCAGACGCCAAGTCGCTGACCGAGCATCACGGCACGCCCTCCTTCGGCATGGTGAAGGACATCTCCGACAGCGTGGAGCGGGCGGGCAAGGGCGCAATGCTCACGCCTCGCGAGCTGTTGGACGTTGCCGATCTGCTGTCGTCGGCTACCTCTATGCACGCATATTCCACCCGGAGAGACATCCGGATGGGCGTACTGGCTGAGCGATTCTCCCGCATCTACCCCAATCAGCCGTTGGAGCGGGAGATCCGTCGGTGCATCCTTTCCGAGGATACAGTCTCCGACGATGCGTCTCCCAAGCTGTCGGACATCCGTCGCGCCATCCGCAATACCAATACCAAAATCCGCGACACTCTGCAACGGTTCATCTCCTCCGAAAGCAACAACAAGTTCCTGCAGGAAAACTTAGTGACCATCCGTCAGGGACGCTACGTTATCCCGGTCAAGACCGAGCATAAGGGCGAGGTCAAGGGTCTGGTTCACGACACCTCCTCTTCGGGCGCAACGCTGTTCATTGAGCCCATGGCGGTAGTGGAAGCCAACAACGAGCTTCGCGAGCTGGAATCCGCTGAAAAGAAGGAGATCGAGCGCATCCTCTACGCCCTGTCGGCACAGTCTGCCGATTTCGGCAACGCGCTGATCCATAACTACCGCGCCATCAACGAGATCGCCTACATCTTCGCCCGCGCGGAGCTGGCTTATCGGATGCGCGCTACCGCGCCCATCCTCTCCGAGGACGGCGAGATCGATCTGAAGGCCGCCCGCCATCCCCTGCTCCGCTCCGCCAAGATCGTCCCCATCGACATCCGTCTGGGCGGTGAGTTCGACACGCTGGTCATCACCGGCCCCAACACCGGCGGTAAGACCGTTTCGCTGAAAACCTTAGGTCTGTTCACCCTGATGGCGCAGACTGGTTTGCAGATCCCTGCCGCCGACGAGTCGAAGCTCCGCATCTTCTCCTCTGTCCACGCCGATATCGGCGACGAGCAGTCCATCGAGCAGTCGCTGTCCACCTTCTCGGCGCACATGACCCATATCGTCTCCATCCTGGAGAAATGCGACGCCAATTCCCTCGTTCTCTTCGACGAGCTTTGCTCGGGCACCGACCCCACAGAGGGTGCGGCACTGGCGGTCGCCATCGTGGAGGAGGTCCGCCGTAAGGGCGCGCTCTGTGCCGCCACCACCCACTACAGCGAGATGAAGGTTTACGCGCTGGAGACCGAGGGTGTCTGCAACGCTGCCTGCGAGTTCGACGTGACCACGCTGGCTCCTACCTACCGACTCATTCTCGGCGCACCCGGCAAGTCCAACGCGTTCGCTATCTCCACCCGTCTGGGTCTTGACAACGCTATCATCCGCCGTGCATCAAGACTGATCGACGCTGACTCCAAGCGATTCGAAAAGGTCATCGAAAAGCTGGAGGAAAACCGCATCGAGACCGAGCGCAAGCTCACCGAGGCAGAAGAGCTCCGTGCCTCCTACGAGTCGCTGCTCCGTGAGACCGAGGAAAAGCTCCAAAAGAAGGTCTCCGAGGCGGAGAAGGAGCGGGATCGTGCCACCGAGCAGGCGCGCCGCATCGTGGAGAGCGCACGCGCTACCAGCGATTACGTCATGGCAGAGCTGGAAAAGGCGAAAAAAGCCAAGGAAAGTGCCGAATTTGCCCAAAAGATGGAGGAAGCACGGAACAACATCCGTCGCTCCATGAAGGAATCCTCCGAAGCGGTCAATCCCGTCATCACCAGATCGGCAGAGGATTACGTCCTGCCCCGTCCGCTGAAAAAGGGCGACGAGGTAGTGATCGTCAGCCTGAATCAAAAGGGCGTGGTCATGGCAACCGCCGACAAGCAGGGACTGTACGCCGTCAAGGCGGGCATCCTCCAGACCCGCGTACCCGAGTCCGATCTGATGCTGGCAGAGGACGCACTTCCCACCACCGCCAAGAAGGACAAAAAACGCCCTGCCGCCTCGGGCAAGGCTGGCAAGACCTCCGCGCTCATCCGCGACTTTGCC
>CAZFJJ010000205.1:0-3505 GCA_964519075.1 uncultured Lachnospiraceae bacterium | reverse complement strand
GGTTCAGCCGCTCCTCTGCATCGCGGAGGATGGCCTCGGCTTTTTTCAGTCCGTCCCAGACGCCCTGTCTCGTGATGCCGCAGAGCTCGGCGATCTCGCTGAGCGAGAGGTCGTCGTTGTAGGAATACTCGGCCATCTCTCTCTGTCGGGGAGTGAGAAGACCGCCGTAAAACTCCAAAAGCAGGGACAGGTCCAGGTTTTTCTCTGCCGTTTCCATATCCGCCTCCAAGTTTCCACCGTCAAGCGTACCGCTTGATAAAGGTGTCAAGCAAAACGCATTGCACCTATTATAGCACGGGCGAGGTGGTTTGTCAATAGGGACGTGCGAAATATTTTATGGCAAATTTCACAAAATCTATTGACGGATGAGAGATTTTCGGGTACAATAGGGACAGTTTTGCGTGACGAAGCAACATTATAACATATTACCCCACGGAGGACACACCTATGCACACCCCCATGACTTGGCCGGAAGGTCAGATTTTTCCCACCTTTGACACCCCCGTCCCCAACATGGACGCCTTTACCACCGAGAATACGCCCGGGGATTGGCTGGCGGCGCTGCTTGCATTGCAGGGCATCGTCAACCGTCAGAAGCCCCGTATCTTCATGTACGACAGAACCGCCGGAGAAGGCCCCGACACCTGGGCCGACACCTACGGCATCACCTACGTTCTGCAGGATAAGCTGGACATTTTCAAGAAATACGCCGACGAGGCGGCCGGATTCGTGCTTTACTCCACCGAAAAGAGCGAGCACTACGTCAATCTCGCCGGCTCGGTGGCCTCCCCCGTCGACGGCATCCCCGTCACCCGCGCCGTGATGGACGCGCTGACCGCGGCGGGCGTTGATCTGCCCCTGCTCTGCGATCTGACCGCACTTCCCTACACTACCGCCACGGAGATTTACACCTATCTGTACGAAGCCTTCTGGCAGAAGAACACCCACCGTTTGATCCTTTCTCAGCGTCCCCACATGACGGCCTACATCCGCGATCTTGCAGCCGCTACCGGCGCGGCAATCGTCTTCCTGAACTGCCGTGACTCTAAAACCGAGCAGGCAGTCTATCGCCGCTTCTTGGACGATATGGAACCGGGTGCCGCCATTGCCACCGGCTGGTACACCGAGGAGCGCTCGGGTATCACCACCTCCACCTCTGCGGGACTGTCCACCGTCCCCTCCGACTTTTTCGCCAACGCCACCGTTTACGCTCAGCGCACCCCCATTCGCATCCGTGAGATCCCTCCCATGCCGGAGCCGGAGAATAAGATCTACGTGGCGATCTTCGTCAGCGACGGCGACAACATCCAGTACGTGGAGCATTATATGCGCCAGTATTGGGACAGAAACGCCGAATCCCGAGGCAAAGTCGCGGTTAACTGGACCATTTCCCCCTCCTGCGCCGACACCGCACCGGGCATGATGAACTATTACTACGACACCGCCACCGAAAAGGATTGCTTCGTCAGCGGCCCCTCAGGCATGGGCTACGCCATGCCGGTAAACACCCTGTGGGAGGATATCCCCTCCGGCAACTACGTAGAGGATCTAGAAAAGTTTGGCAAGTATGCCGCCCTCTCTAACCGCTACTTCGAGAGATGCGGTCTGAAGGTGGTCACCGTTTGGGATAACATGACCGAGGAGCAGCGGGAGATCTACACGAAAAACGCTCCCTCTCTCTACGGTCTCACCGTCCAGCTCTTCACCGACGATCGGGAGTCCATTACCTCGGTGCACAACGGCATCATCTGCAAGCAGCTCACCCCCTGCTACACCACCACTCGCGAGCATCTGTCCCACGTCCTCTTCCGCGAGGCGGACAACCGCTTTAACGGAAGCGCGCCTCTCTTCATCGGTGCGCAGATGTCGGTCTGGGGCAGACTGTCGCTGAACGATCTTTACGAGATCGAACAGGAGATGAAGGAAAAGTACGGCGGCCGCGTGGAATTCGTCCGCGCCGACCACTTCTTCCTGCTTTACAACGCGCATCTGAAGAACAAGAACTGATATTTCGCCAAGGAGGCTACCCATGCTCCAATACGAACTGGATCTGAGAACCGGCTCTACCTGGGACAACTACCCCAGCGACCCCGCATTCGACGGACTGCCCTGTCTGCTTTCCGAGAGCGGATGCTTTCTCGTAGGTCCCAACCACTACACCACCAGAGACAGCAAGAACGCCCTCCTGATTCTCTATACCCTCCGCGGGAAAGGTAAACTTTCATATGGCGGAAAGACCTACGACCTTCCTCCCGCCAGTTTGTTTTTTCTCGATTGCCGCAAATGGCACGATTACCGCGCCGACTCTCCCGAAGGGTGGACCTACCGTTTCCTGCATTTCGACGGGGACGGCGTGCAGTTTTATAAGCGCCAGCTGGAAAACGAATTCACCATCCTGCGCCCGCAGGACACTACCCAGATCGACCGCTACTTCGCCGAGATCGATCGCCTGACCGGCGACGACAGTCTGATGGCAGTCGCCCGCCGCTCCAACATGGTGGTCTCCATCCTGTGGAGACTCCTGGAGCAGCACACCGCCGAGATCGCATCCTCGGTCAATCTGCGGGCAGATATGCGAGAGGTGCGGGAATACATTCAGTCCCATCTTGCCGAGGATCTGTCGCTGGAGCAGCTTTTGTCCGTGGTTCATCTGTCCAAATACCACTTCGTGCGCATTTTCAAGGAGTCCTTTGGTGTAACGCCGGGTAAATACATTCTGCGTTCCCGAATGAGCGCAGCACGCCGCTTGCTGGTCACTACCGCGCTTCCCGTCTACGAGATCGCTACCATGGTGGGCTTCTCCGATCCTGCCAGCTTCTATCGCGCCTTTCGCGAGGTGGAGGGAGCATCGCCGGGCAGCATTCGTCGGGAATCCCTTCTGTGGGAAGAAGCGGATGTGCAAGCCCCCGCAGAATCCACAAATGAATGACCCCCAAAAACTGCCTCTCAGAGGCAGTTTTTTTTGGGGGGTAAACTTGCATAAATTGCTGTATTAGTTTCACAAATTGCCATCCTTTCGCCTACCGATTGACAAACGGCAGTATTTTTGTTAATATGTGGGTAACATCTTTTCAGAAAGGAACACATTTTATGAAAAAACTCATCGCACTCCTTCTTCTCACCGGACTCTGCTCGGCGCTGATTCCTCTGTCGGTATCCGCAGCAAATTCCGAAAACCTTGCAGCAGGACTTTCCGGAGACAGCGTACTCTGCGCTTACTCCCACGAGGACGGCAACTGGAACTGGGGTAAGGCTAACCTGAACGACGGCGACCTGTTTGAGGTCATCGCACGTCCTGACAACGGCTACGGAGAAGCTTCCGGCTATCACTCCGCTTTCGGCGGCACTATGCCCGATCCTCAGTACGTCGGCTACAACTTCGGCGAGAAAAAGACCTTTAACACGCTGATCGCTTACTCGGTTGGCACCAACACCTTCCCCATCGACTTTGAGATCCAGGTATCCGACAATGGTACAGATTGGACCGCAGTGCTCACCAAGACCG